>DAOVXM010000076.1 GCA_030636125.1 Chloroflexota bacterium
AGCTCGGTGTCATCCTCGGTATGTTCGGCAACCTGCCTATTATGGCCTTTATAGCAAGATTCCAAGTTTTGTCGATGTTGCGGCCCGATTATTATTTCGGGAGATGCAACCAAGCGGAGCTCTGCCAGTCTCGGTGCCCGGGGTTGGCTACGATCTGATCTCGGCTACAATGCCAGATCCAAACCAGATGATCCCATTGGAACTTGACTTACCAGAGCCAGAAATCGGTGATGGAACCACAACCCCCGAGCCAGTTCCCACACCCGAATATCATATTGGCGCGTTAATTTCCGCTCGGACAGGGATTATTTTTGATCACAATGGGCTTCCAGTACCTGATAATACACCAGTCCAGTTTATCACTACTATCAACGGGGAGGTCAATACCCTCCCACAAACCGAAATGACTACAGATGGTATCGCCTATGCAACATTACAGATATCAGATTCTGGGACAATTGAGGTACGTGTTGAAAGTGAACCTGCCAAGCAATCCGAGATATTGAGATTTGACATTCCTGCGGAGAATGGAGAAGAAGCCACTTCAACACCAACGGAGCAACCCACCGTCCTCACACCTATCGTGCCGACGCCCACAAAACAAATCCAAGTGGTATCAACACCGGAACCCCCTGCTCCAAACCGGCCGAATCTAGTGGATTGGTTAGTAGCTATGATGATTGCAATAATCATCGGCCTGTCGTCCTATAGATTGGCTGCATATATTGGTTATGTAGGTTGGGGGGTGCGTAGTGGGTTCCTGGCTTTTATTGGCGGATTATTGGCGTATAGTTACCTGACACTAAAATTGCCCGGGAGCACATCAATTGTACAAAATTTGGGGGAGTGGGGAATTGTTATGACTACGCTAATTGGTGCATCTGTGGGGATTATAACTGCTTGGGGCTGGCGTCTTTTTAAATCGGGGGGTAAAAAACAGAGCTAGGCCCGACTACGCGTAATCTATTCAGCTTTAGTTAATTAAAGTTAGCACCAAACTCAACAATATTAAACCAGCCGATATCCAAATTAGGGTCAATTCAGTTGGAGAAGAAACTAAATCTACTAGAGAAGGTGAAGGAAGCGGTGAACGGGGTTTTGTAATTGGATTCCATTTTCCCAACAAGGCATGACGAAACGCTTCAACATCTTGCGGACGATCCTCCGGATGTAAGCTCATCGCCCATAAAATCGCCCGTTCGGTTCGTAAACTAATATCTGGGTTAAGTTGGCGTGGTGGAATCAAACTGTCGGGATTAAGAAACCGCTCTCGAGCCTCAACCGGCCGGCTATTTGTCAAAAGATGGAAAAGTGTAGCTCCAAAAGCGTATACGTCACTACGCACATCCGTGTGCCCAGAATCACCACCATATTGTTCCAATGGTGTGTATAACGCTGTCCCACGACCTTGTAGGATTGTCACAGTCACCTCGTCGGAAGCTAGGATTTTTACAAGTCCAAAATCTACTAACTTAACCAGACCGTTAGGAGTCAATTTCAAGTTGCTAGGTTTTATATCCCTGTGAAGAATTGGGGGATTCTGACTATGAAGATATGCGAGCGCATCTGCGATTTGACTCGCCCAGCCCAATACCTCGCGCTCAGTTAGAAAGGCATCCTTTTGGCGCGCTTCAATCATAAGCTTGCGCAAATCCTCTCCGGGAACGAAGTCCATGACCAGATAATCACGCCCGCCCAAGGAGAAAAAATCGGAAACCTTGGGAAGATTTTGGTGGTCTAAACGCGCCAACACAGTAGCTTCGCGTAAGAATTGCTCACGAGCTTGTTGGAGCATTTCCTCCGGGAGGGAGCGATCATGCTCAACTTCTTTGAGCGCGCATAAACGCCCATCTAAACGGAGATCATCAGCCAGGTATATGCTACCCATTCCCCCCAGGCCAATAATGCGTTTTATTTTATAGCGCTCTCTTAATACTTCTCCTGCTCTTAATGGCGTAGGCATATGTTACTATCAGATGTCAATTCTGTCAGCGTCTAAAAACCACCTATGAAGCCTCGGCGCAGTTCTTCATATGGCAATCTTTAATATTGAGACACTAACTTTGTGATATTATACCTGGGGATATAAGAAGATGGAGACCAAGTTCGAAGAAACCCCATTACTGATAGCGCAAACGGGCCCCCTGGAGGGCCAACGCTGGTTAATAAGCAATAGGATCATCATTGGCCGGGACCCTTCTTGCAATATTATCATCTCCGATAGACAGGTTTCTCGCCAGCACGTACGCATTTCGCCAACCGCGTCGGGAATCTTATTGGAGGATTTGGGAAGTAAGAACGGCACCCATTTAAATGGGGTATCGTTGCAGAAATCAACGATACTTCAAGATGCCGATAACATTCAAATTGCTTTTACTCAGCAATTTACGTATTTAATCTCTGACGCTACTATGCCTTTGGACGAGGAAGAAACCGATTATCAACCCATCAAAGTCCATTTATTACGCCTTGAAAAACGTTCAAGACGAGTTTGGATTGGCAACCATGAAGTTCTACCTCCCCTCTCTGTCTCACAATTCAAACTCTTAGAAGTTCTTTACGCATATCAAGGCCGTGTAGTCCCACGGCGTAAGCTTATAGAAACAGTATGGGGAGAGGAACAAGCCGTAGATGTTTCCGAACAGGCACTAGATGCTCTCGTTCGTCGCCTGCGCGATCGCCTGGCTATTGTAGATTCAAGCCACTCATTTATTATCACAATTCGTGGGCATGGTTTGCGCCTCGATAATCCTCCTATTGATTAATTATAGGAAATAGTTACTACTCAACCTAGTGCAGTGAGAATTGGAAAAATGGTGTGCGTGGAGGCTTAGGCCCCACGCACACCATTTTTCCGAGACTTTTCGCCGCAACCTGTGTAGTTACGGAATTATTTCAATCAGGAAACGCTCCTTATTATCCGAGATTTATTTTTCTTCGATCGTTCCTGATCACTTTGTAAGATTTGCTTCCATTGAAAATCGAAGCACTAACTTATACACATCTTTCACTCGAGCAGCAAGCTCTTGATCATCACTGGCATCAACTTGAGCTACAATATTTGATAATGTTTCCAAAAATTCAGGTGTAATCTCATCCTGGTTAGCAACTATCAATTTGCGACGTTCCTCATCGTCAGGAGCATCGACGAGGTTTTGGATAAGTTCCACTCCTGGGGGAGCAGCACTAGCCTGTTCCAAAATGTCTTGCATCCTTTTCAGCTTAGCGCTTTTTTCCAGATCACCTTCTTTTCTAGCCATCTCTAACACTGCATCGAGTTCATGTATAAAGAACTCATCAATTGCAGGAAGACTTTGAAGCATCGCTTCCTCAATGTTTTCGGCTTGTAAAAGACTATTAAGTAGCTGTTGAGCCTGATTGGCGCGAGCCTCCATTTGCTGATCGACCGCTTGAGTCATCTCGAGGAGGTGCTCACGCAGCTCTATCAATCGTGTGCGACCATCTCCACGAGCGCGATCGATACGGTCGCTGAGCATGCTGAAGAATTCGTAATCCATACCGGGTCTTGCCAAGCTGACCAACGCATTTAGCCGTGTCTCATTCGGAGCAGTGATTACCAAATCGAGTAACTTCTCACGAGTAAGCTCCTCTCCCGCCTCACGTAATGATTCAACAGCAGCTTCAACCTCTTTGGTCTGCTCTTGCACTTGCTGGCCGAAAGTAGTGATCGGCATCAATTTCTGTTGTAGATCTCCCAGACGTTGAGCTGACTCCTGATCATTGCCAAGCATACTTGCTTCTAATAAGCTGTTCAGTAGAAGAAAAAACTCAGCATCCAGTAAATCGTCTTCTTGTTCAGCAACGTCAGCAAGCGAATCATCTGAGACATCTAACAATCTCTGAAGCAAGTTCAACCGTTGTTGCTGAGCTTCAATCATCTCATGAGTGATACCATCTGCCTCTAAAATCCGCTCAACCATACTTTGCATATTGAGAAAACTTTGCGGTTGTAATAAATAACCTTTTCGCTGTTCTTGTGGCAATTGACTCACAACCTGGTTAATAATCGTCCCAATAACACGCTCTTGCTCATCACGTGGCAAGTTTACTTCCGCTGGAACGTATGTAAGCAGGAGCTCTTTTTCGTGATCATGATATACAATTGGTGTCGCCAAGTTACCATTAAAACCACAGTGTGGACATTGAATAATATTGAATGCGCCTGAGAGCAATTTTTGCTTTGCAGTTGGATCTGGTTCAACATCGAAGAGCTGATCAACATCAGCAACGATTCGTTGGCGACAGTTTGGGCAATTTATACTAGTATTCGGCATTAATTACTCCTAAAAATATTAAACTTAATGACAAGAAAAACTCAAGATACCTTCTTGTCAGGCACTTGAGATATCTAACGAGGTAAAGAAAAACACACGCGTGCGCCATCGCCGGGCTTTGGATCCACCCAAATACGACCTCCATGGGCTTCGACTACAGCGCGTACTAAGTATAACCCTAAACCTGCTCCCTTGGTTGTGCGACTTGCTTTAGAGGCACGATAAAACCGGTCAAATACATGCGGTATATCCTCTGGAGCGATACCAGGACCTTGATCGCGCACACATATAACGACTTGGTTGGGAAGGACCTGAGCAGTTATACGGATCTCCCCTCCTTGAGGAGAGTATTTTATTGAATTCGATAGCAGATTCGAGATTACCTGTGCCATACGATCTTCATCGGCGAGGATCACTGGAAATGCACCCGGAAAATCCACGGCAATGGTATGGGTCGTGGTTTGAGTACGAAATCTCTGGGCAATTCTCTCAACCATGTCAAGCAGGGTTACATCAGATAGGTTTATCGCCAGGGCTCCTGCCTGAAGTCTAGAGGCATCCAGCAAATTGTCGATCAATTCCGTTAACCGGTCAGCTTCTTCCTCAATCACCTCTAAACTATCTTTGATAATTGCAGGGTCCCACTTAGCATCTTCTCTACGCAAGGTGCCAACATAACCTTTTATGAGTGCTACAGGGGTTTTGAGTTCATGGCTAATTACTGAGATGAATGTACTTTTAAGTTCATCAGCCTCACGGAAATGAGTAATATCCCGCACAGTGGCAATGATATTAACCAAATTTCCTTCTTGATTAAGTAATGGCGCATAAGTAATCCCCACAGGCAAAGGTAACGCTTCTTCTCGCTTAATATCTCCTTCAATATATAGGGTGGCGTTGGGTGTGAGAGGCCAACCACTTACTTCCGCCTGTTCAAGTGTTAAACCATCCTTACGCTGCTCCCAACGAATTACATCATGATGCGACTGCCCTAGGATCCGTTCTACTGGTATGCCCAACATGCGTGCAAAGGCTGGATTACATCGTTCTACGTAATGATCCGGGGTCAAGATAATGATGCCATCAGCAGCTGAGTCCAACAATGCATCCATACGTTGCTTTTCACGGCTAACTTGAGTGTAAAGTTGAGCATTGTGGACAGCAATAGCTGCTTGATCAGCAAAACTCTGTAGCAAAGCCCTATCATTTGAAGAAAAACCACCCGCGTAGTTCCTGAAAATAAATATCACACCAATGACTTGCTTACGAGCGATGAGTGGCAAACCAACTCCTGTAAGTAATCCTTGGGTAGCAGAGCGGGTTAATTCCTGAAACAAGCGGTTGATTTCTGGTATTTCAAAACGTGCTGGATCTTCATGGACTGGTACTGCTCCCAATAACGGACCCAAATACTGTAAGAATGCGGGCCGTATCCCATGTGATGCAGCAATCGTCCAGCCACCATTTTCTTCACGTAAAGCGATTAAACCTGCCTGTCCAGCTAACATCTCCGCCGACAACTTTAAAATGCGCGCCAAAAGATTATCTAAGTTAAGTTCTTGGGTTATCGCACGCGATATTTCAAGTAAATAATCCCGTTGGCGAACACGAAAATCAGGCAACATGGAGAAGTGATGACTCCTTTTCAGCGACTGTTATCGCCTCTTCAATTATCTCTAATGCCTCATCAACTTCGCTCTGAGTAACTGAAAGTGGTGGGGCGACGCGGATAGTGCTTGTACCACAACCCAGCATGAGCAAACCTCGCTCAAAAGCGTTATCAATAATCATATCACGCAACGCTTCTGCCGGCTTTTTCGTCTCTGAGTCTTGAATAAACTCGACACCAATCATCAAACCAATCCCACGAACATCACCAATGCTAGGATGGCGGACTTTGATCTTCTCCAAGATATCTTTAGCATAAACACCAACTTCAACCGCGTTCTGCATATATTCTTTTTCAATGAGGTCGATCGTCGCCAGTGTAGCGGCACATCCCAACGGATTTCCACCGAAGGTATTCCCGTGAGCGCCTTGAGGCCAAGTCATGATATGCTTACGAGCTATCATCGCCCCAAAGGGCATTCCTGAAGCAATTCCTTTTGCAGCACAAACAATATCGGGTTCCACGCCGAACTGCTCAATAGCCCACCACTTCCCCGTGCGTCCCATGCCGGATTGAACCTCATCTGCAATCAATAGAATTCCATAGCGATCACACAACTCTCGTAAAGCTGGGAAGAAGCCTTGAGGAGGAACAATATAGCCCCCCTCCCCTTGAATTGGTTCTACGATAATTCCTGCTACGTCCTCTGGGGGTAAAATATGACCGAGGATCTGTTCCTCAATATATTGGATTACGACCTCTCCTTCATCCTGACCTAGTGAGGATTGTAGAATCGGACGGTATGGATTCGGAAACGGCGCGTGTACGACCCCACTCATTAATGGGTAAAAGCCACGATGATATTTGGTTTTACTCGCGGTAAAAGCCACAGAACCCATCGTGCGCCCGTGGAATGCTCCCAAGAAGGCAATGAACTGGGATCGTCCAGTATGATACCGAGCGAGTTTGATTGCGGCCTCAACACTTTCCGTGCCCGAGTTCGTCATGAAGGATATTGCATTCTCTTCAAATGGCGCGATTTCGTTCAATTTCTCGCCTAATTCAACCCACAGCGAGTGGTAATAGTCTGACGAAATGTGAATGAATTTCTCAGCTTGATCCTGGATAGCCTTTACTACTTTGGGATGGCTATGACCTGTCGAAACTACCGCAATTCCAGAAGCAAAATCTAAATATCGATTACCATCTACGTCCCAAACCTGGGTACCGCTGGCATGATCCATTACAAAAGGATAGACACGCGCATATGATGGAGAGATTACGGCCTGATCACGGTTAATTATTTCTCTTGCCTCTGGGCCAGGGACATTCATGGATGGCATAGAAGTGGCTCCTCAATATCAAAAGATTTGGATTGGTGAGTGACTTGGGTAGTTAGGAAAATGCTCATTATGAGACATCTATCCCTAAATTCTCTAATCACAACAAGTACCAACCCGATAGAAACTTAACGCTGAAATTATAACATCGCTCCATCGATCAATATACACATCCCTTGGCGAGATTACGGGTATAATCAGCTCTCGGTACATACTTGCAGAGAGGGTTCCTAATTGAAGAATGCCCCAAAACAATTTATTTAACTTCGAAGTACGTGCACAAGAAAACCGTGCGCGCGCTGGAATTTTCCATACGCCACATGGTGAAATTCACACTCCAGTGTTTGCACCAGTTGGTACTCAGGCAACCGTAAAAGCTGTAACTCCAGCCCAACTTCATAATCTGGGAGCCAGCCTAATCCTAGCGAACACTTATCATCTATACCTTCGTCCCAGCGATGAGCTTATAGCTGATATGGGAGGCCTGCATTCATTCATGGGTTGGTCAAATCCCATCCTCACTGATTCAGGGGGCTTCCAGGTATTCTCATTGGCTGATAGTAGGGAGATTGATAACGAAGGCGTGACATTTAAAAGCCACGTCGATGGGTCTACTCATCGCCTGACACCTGAAAAAGCAATAACTATTCAGGAGAATCTAGGGGCAGACATCATTATGGCATTCGATGAATGTGCACCCCCATACGATTACGAATATAACCTAAGTGCTGTAAGGCGTACACACAGCTGGGCTGAAAGATGTGCAGCTGCTAAAACCCGCGCTGATCAAGCCTTATTCGGTATCGTACAAGGGGGCATATTCCCCGATCTGCGGGAACAATCAGCAAAATTTATCGCCTCATTAGAATTTCCCGGAATTGCGATTGGTGGGCTATCAGTGGGAGAGACAAAGGAAGAGATGCATGCGATATTAGAGGTTGTTGATCCAATACTTCCGGAGAATAAACCTCGTTACCTAATGGGAGTCGGCACACCTGAAGACATCATCAATGGTGTTCAGAGAGGAATAGACATCTTCGATTGCGTACTGCCAACAAGATTAGCTCGCCACAATGCTGCCATGACCAGAACTGGGCGATTGAACCTAGCCAACGCGGCCTATGCACACGATCCCAATCCAATCGACGAAACCTGTTACTGTTATACCTGTCAAAATTTCTCCCGCGCATATATCCGCCACCTGATCATAGCTAAAGAAATGCTCTCTGCAACTTTGCTCTCGATCCATAATTTATGCACTCTAGTACAACTTACTGGTGATATCCGTCAGGCTATTATCTTAGGCGAGTTTGAAAACTTTAGGAAAGCTTATATCAATCTCAGACAGACAAAAAATAAACCAATATAAGTGGTATACATCAGTTAAGCATCATTGAGCGCCCTTTCAACCATTATCTATCTTATTGAGCAAAAATGACTATCATTCAATCAATCTTACTTGGTATCATTCAAGGATTAACAGAATTTTTGCCAATCTCGAGTTCGG
>DAOVXM010000011.1 GCA_030636125.1 Chloroflexota bacterium
ATCCGGTTGGGGATTCAACTCACCCCCAACCAGTTTAGCTGTAAAAGAGACAATAAAGCTTCCTTCGTTATGCCAGTTCGGCCGCGAATAAACTCCAACTAATCCAGTCAACGCTACTTCAAACCCAGTCTCCTCTCGCGCTTCACGAATGGCGGCTTGTGCAACCGATTCTCCGACATCCACAGCGCCACCTGGAAGACACCACACTTCAAAATCCTCACGCTGTGTAAGCAGAATTTGATCATTCTTGATAATGGCGATGTTTACACCAAGGCCAGGCATTAATACTCCCCAGGATTCATATTACCACTCACGATTACCAAATCATGTGCAATATTCCGATACATCATGACGCTTTACACATATCCACAAAAATGATCAACTGTATACATTTTTCGTACCATATAATCATATGTTTTCGTAACGTGAAGCAATATAAATACCAATCAGAATAAGTATAGCACCAAATATCTTCATTTCGGTTGGAGTCTCCCCTAGCAGGAAATATGCCAACAGGGTTGCGGCAATCGGTTCTCCTAAAAGGGTGACTGAGACATAAGCTGCCGAAAGGTACCCTAACGCCCAATTGTAGGATGAGTGACCTAACAATTGAGGCACCAAGGCCAATAATATTAACCAAACATAGGCAATTGCCGGGTATCCGATAGGACTTTGACCAACCATTAACATGATAAGTATTAGAACCAGAGCAGCGGCACCATATACAACAAACACATAGCTTATTAACGAAAGCTCAGTGCGCAATCGCCTTCCTATCAGAACATAACCGGCTGCAGAAAACGCTCCTAGGAGGGCAAGTAAATCGCCAATAATTGCACGGCCGCTCATGAATTCTAACCAGGGTGGACATAATAAGCGACCTTCTTTCCAGATACAGGCATCGCTCACCGCCACTACGATTACCCCAGCCATAGCTAATGTTAAACCAATTAGCACAGGCTTAGCTACTTTCTCTTTAATCGTAAAAGGGGAAAGCAGCGCCACCCATATTGGGACCGTGCTGACGATTACCACTGAACTGGCTACAGTTGTGTATTCCAGAGAGGTGATCCAGGTTGCAAAATGCAACGCTAAAAAAATCCCTGACAGGATCGCCAGGAATAATTTCTTTCGCGTTAGCGATTTTAGTTCTGAACGGCGAACGGTAATAGCAACAGGCGTAAGAACCATGGTTGCTAACGATAGTCTATAGGCAGCAATTACAAATGAGGGAGCATATACTTGGGCATTGCGAACAAAAATTGAAGCTGTTGAGCCAGCTAAAATACCAACTGCTAGGATAAATAGTGGATGAATCCGTGGATGATGGTGAATTTGATCCATAGCCTGGTTGAGTGATTAGATCCAATCAACAATCCGACACACGAGTGCTCAGCTATTACATCAGCGCGGGTTAGGAATATGCCAGATTACCTTACCAATCAAAGCTTGTTCGCTAATTGGACCAAATTGTTTACTATCAACGCTTGATTGATGTGTACCGACGACGAAGACAGCACCCAAGTTTGGATCGACAGACTCAACCTTTTTAATCATTGTACCGAATTGATCCTGTTGGAATACTACGATATCTCCCCGACGGATTTTTCTTAGGATGAATGGAAGAGTCGTAATAACTACATAATCCCCTTCCTTAAATAAAGGTGACAGGCTTTCGCCTGTCACTTTGATCAGTCTAAGCATTATAGATTCGGGTAGACCATCTCCAATGCCGGTGCATAGGGAGCGTTAGCGCGCTTTGTAGCAATGCCTTTCGTATCCCAGAAAATCTGTGCGAACTCGTTAATTGCCTCAACAAACTGGACGCCCGCATCTCGGTCTGCGGTTTGACGGCTCTTGGAACCCAATTGCATAATCTTATGAACTAGGTCAGGAATGCCTGGGTATTGCTCAATATGCTGAGCTTTAATATAATCACCCCAAATAACCCTGACTTCATGTTTGGCTTTTTCTGCGTGCTCCTCCTTGACCTCTATATACCTTGCCATTGAGTTGTGATAGCTGGTTCCTTTCTCGCCACCCTTCTCTTCTAAGTCTGCCATCAGATCCATCATTCTAACTACTGTGAGCGCAGCGATCTGGGCGGTACTGGGATCGTAGATCCCACAAGGAACATCGCAGTGTGCCTTGGCACGCTCAAATCCCAACTTTCTGTCCATCACATTGATCAGCTTGTAAATCATGAAGTTCTCCTTTATTATGTAAGAAATCTATTGTTTTATGTACGCGAACGTACCTCGATTCACAGATGATCATAATAATAAAGACTAATTCTGTCAAGATTGATATACCAAAATCCATCATTTTGCATATATGATCGTTAAGGATATCTGCATAACCAGAACCTTAAAATGAAAATGCTGGTTACAAATATCCTCCTGGGCAGGTGATAATATTCCACATTCACAACAATTTTCTAGGATTTTAAGGTACAATTAATCAACCAACTGTATAGTTAATATTTTAATTCACGGAGGTACTATCTATGACCTACATCATTACAAGCCTATGTCTGCGTGACGCCGGTTGCGTCGAAGTCTGCCCTGTTGAATGCATAGTGCCCGGTAAACCACAAGAGGAATGGCCTTGGTTCTACATTGACCCGGACACCTGCATTGATTGCGGCGCTTGCGTTCCAGAATGCCCCTACGAAGCAATTTTCCCTGAAGATGAAGTGCCTACGGCATACGAAGCCAAAGGTGGGGAGTATATTAGCAAAGTTGGCTTGACCGGACATTATGAGGGCACCGACCATCACGGAGAAGCCGTCGTTTTGGATAGTGCCCGTCAACTCGAAGCAGGAGAGGTGCTAGACTTGACTGAAGATAACCAGCCAAACTATGATTTCTTCGAGTCAGGACCCGGCTACAGTGCCTTAGACTAAATCCTTGGGTGGATCACCTACTCAAGAAACCTAATCCTGCTAAAGTACGAAGATTAATAAAACCTCTATTGTTCACTGACTGTCGATAGCACTCTTCAGTCTTTGCGAATGCAAAAAGAGGAAGTCATCCGACTTCCTCTTTTTTTATAAACCTGTCTTACGGAGCAGCAAGCTTCTGAGAATATTATGCTAATGGCGCTCATCAATTTCGCAATTCCACATTACCTGCTCCGATCTTTACGTTGATCGAAATTCTGGGACCTTCACCAGACTGAATATACTCATTACCCATTTTATCCCAATCACCTCCAACATCAACATTTGCCAAACCTCCATCAACAAGTACCCGGGCTGAAACACCTTCTGGGATGATGATAGTCACACTGCTAAGGCCAGCATCGATCGTAACCATGGCATCACGTTGCAGCTCACCCGAGAAATCCAGAGTATATTCACCCGCCCCACATTTGAAGGATAATTTTTCGAAATTAGCATTCGCTAAGCCACTTAATTTGACAGAAGAAGCACCGGTATCGTACCGTAAAGTGTCCATCTGGGTTTTATTCGGCTTCGAAAAACTCAATCGGACATCCGCCGCTCCATCGGCGACCCTCAATGAACGTAATGCCAGGTCACCCAATTCAAACCTTCCCTGGTAGGCTCCAGAATTGATCCTGAGCTCCATGGGGGTATCGCCAAGCTCAAAATCCCATGTATTACGATAATCTTCACCGAAGTTTGGGATTCCTTTGATCTCAAGGTCACCTGTCTGTATTGTGACCTGGTTCCCGTCTGTGGTAATCTCGGGTTTGAAATCTCGAATATTATAAGTAGCCGTACCAGACAGCAATGCATCCTCAGCACCAGGAGCGAGGTTCAATTCGCCAGCGCCAAAGTTCATGGTGATTTCAGCTACTTCGTCGGGGCTATCTAATAGAGGTACGTGGATATCTTCAGAAACAGTAGGGCCGGTCTTGATATCCGTGATGGGCAGATTGAACGTTAAACCACATGCCAAAGTAACTAAGGCCAATATAGATAAAGCAAGCAATATAATTTTACTGAACATGACTAATCTCCTGAGAAATGAATTCTGTTTTCCTATCAAGATATACGTTAGTTTGTTCAGATGGTCGCGAGAATTACCTAATAATTATCATTACAATAAAGAGTCTTTATGTTCGATGAGCTTCCAGACCCACCACTCCTTGTAACCCCACGACAGTATGATGAAATATTCCAGCCGGCAGTTCTGATTTTGTACATATCCGCGGCTACACTTGCCTAGAGAACAAAAATGAGGCACAATTATCCTCACAGATGCCCGTGTTCCAAGGATGTATTCACAGGTGACGGTAATATAATCGTCAAACATTGAACCTTATCAAAAAAATTATACATCCCCCAGAAATACATAATTATGGAGGTTTGCTATGAGCGAAGATAAAAAACCAGAAGACAATTTGATCAACGAATTTCACACATTAGGTGAAAACTTGGTCAACACTTTCCGGGCTGCATGGGATAATCCCGAACGGAAAAGTTTGCAACAAGAAATTGAAGACGGACTGATTGAGATGAGAACCACAATTAAGCAGGAAGCTGAAAGTTTCCATGAAAGTCCCACCGGTCAGCGCTTAAAATCTGATATTGATGGTTTCCAGGAATGGGTTAAAAGCAGCAATACCGAAGATCAAATCAGAGAGGAACTCATAAAAGCTCTAAAAATCGCCAACACCGAGCTTAAAAAGGTCACTGATAAGCTGAGCTCAATAGATAATTCAACTGATGATCCATCGGAAGAACAAGCCGATATGCCCATTAATGATGAGGAGGTTGCGAGTGACAAATAAATTCATCTCGCTTGAGACACACGCAGGAGAACCAATAATATCTGGGGGCACGAAAGTTCTCCCATTTTCTCAAGCACTGACCATCCGTTTCCCCTTCTTCAGCGGAGGCTTAATCTGGAACCGTCCCGTATCGGTACTAGAGGTCTCTGCAGATGGGCATGAGCAAGTTTTGGTTATTCATGATACGACCCGCATAGCCCAAATCGTATTGTTGAGTGCTGGCGCAATCGGATCGTTATTAATTTGGCTGCTATTTCGAACTATTCGAATTGGAAAGGAGTAATTCTTATGACTGAAAAGAACACCTCATCTCTAGAAATGGGCAAATCAGCAGAACCAACTTCACCTGTCGATAGTGTACAGGAAACCATAAGCCACTTCTTAGATGCAGCAGATGTTTCTGTAGTGTATGGTAAGCCGGTTAAAATCGGCGCGACACAAATCATCCCCTCAGCTGAAGTACTGAGCGTCATGGGATTTGGCGTTGGTTACGGAAGTGGATCAAATCTAGACGAAGGCCAACAAAATGATGGAAGTGGCGGTGGAGGTGGCGGTGGCGGACGAGTACTCTCCCGCCCGGTCGCAGTAGTGATCGCCTCACCCGATGGAGTTAGAGTCGAACCTGTTGTAGATGTTACCAAAATCGCTTTGGCCGCCTTAACTGCGGCAGGTTTCATGATAGGCATGTTGTTTAAAATGACTAGAGGACCGAGCCTCGGTGATTAATCACATTTTATGGTGATGCCAGGATACTCTCGCATCAGTGTGAATATCAACTCTCGTGATATAATCCCCAAATCTGTTTATTAGATCTGGGCAATGCCAGGAGGAATAACCCATGGATATCTCAACCCAACAATACAAACGGTGCGATGTAGTCACAGTCAGCGGACGCATAGACAGCGCTACTGCTCCACAATTGGAAGAAGCGTTGGATGCGATCATGGATGCTGGGCGGTTCAAACTCGTTCTCGATATGACCGATGTCAATTTTGTGTCTAGCAAAGGTCTATGGGTATTAATTGGTGCCCAGAAAAAGTGCAAACGATACCGACGTGGTGAAGTGGTATTGGTAAACATCAAAGAAGAGATTAGATCAGCCTTTGATCTTGTGGGTATGAGCGATTACTTCACAATGTCTGATAATATCACCGATGCCGTAGGTAGCTTCTAGGCTCTGACGATTACGACGCTCAATGAAAATGGTTACATTCCCCGGACGCTATGACAGTCTGGCGAAAATTAGTGAATTTGTCGTTCAGGCTGCGAAAGATGCGGGGCTTGATCCAAAAGCCGTTTACGCTGTGGCATTATCGGTAGATGAGGCATGCTGCAATATAATTGACCATGCTTATGGTGATGAGGGCATTGGAGACATGCAGTGCTCTGTGCAGGTTGAGCCAGGTCAACTGACCGTGATCCTGCGTGACCAGGGTAATCCCTACGACCCAGATAGCGTACCAGAGCCTACCTTGAATGTCCCCCTCGAGGAAATCAAACTTGGCGGCGCAGGTGTTTATCTGATAAGAAAATTGATGGACGAAGTTCATTATGATTCTTCACCTGGCTCAGATAATGTTTTGACTCTAGTTAAACGTCAAGAATCAACTTCAAAGTAGCTGGTCAGTAATCAAACAATATCTACATACCTAAACAAATTTATCCGTGAAAGATTAATACCAATCCTAAGAGCCGAGGGTCACCCCTTCGGCTCTCGTGTACTTGGAGAGTATTAATGGACATACGCGCCTATAATCGTAACGCTTGGAACCGGCAAGTTGAGATGGGTAATCAATGGACACTACCCGTCAGTTCAGAAATTATCGCGGCTGCCCGGCATGGGGCATGGGAACTCCTGCTCACTCCCACAAAACCGGTCCCGCGCATTTGGTTTCCTGAAAATTTAACCGGTGTCGATATTCTATGCCTGGCTTCCGGTGGAGGACAGCAAGCCCCTATCTTAGCAGCCGCTGGGGCAAATGTCACTGTCTTTGATAATTCACCAAAACAGCTAGAAAGAGATGCTTACGTCGCCGAGAGAGAGGGTCTCGATCTTAAAATTGTCGAGGGTGATATGCGAGACCTGTCAATTTTCTCTGATGAAAGCTTCGACCTAATTTTTCATCCGGTTTCGAATCTATTCGTTCCAGCAGTAAGACCTGTCTGGATAGAAGCGTATCGGATTCTACGTCAAGGGGGGACACTATTATCCGGATTTAACAACCCTGTAATCTACATATTCGATCTTGACCTGCTTGATCAGGACATCTTTAAAGTAAAATACACCCTCCCTTATTCTGACTTAACCAGTTTGTCGGAGTCAGAGCGGCAACGATATATCAACGAAGAGACGCCTCTTGAATTCAGCCACACGCTAACCGACCAAATTGGTGGACAAGTTGAGGCTGGTTTTGTTATCTCGGGATTTTATGAAGATATTGATCCAGATACGATCCTTGAGGCGTATTTCCCATCCTTTATTGCCACGAAAGCAAAAAAACTATAATATACTTCACGTATCAAATCGAATCTGAACAATAATCGTAACTTCTCAGGCTACAGTGAGGTTTCTCCTCCTGGTTGAATTATTCAATTGGAGAATATGATCTAATGCTGAGGGAAAATTATATGGATGAGAATGTGTACAAACACCTTGCAGAGCGGCTGGACGCGCTTCCAAATGCCTTCCCATCTACGGAGGATGGTATAGAATTACGATTATTGGCAAAATTATTTACCCCAGAAGAAGCCGATTTGGCCGCACGATTACGTCTCACATTAGAGACACCTGCCCAGATCGCAGACCGTATAGGTGGTGACCCGGACGCACATCGTATCGCACTCAAAGGTATGGCTCGTCGGGGTTTGATCGCAGTTGGACAATCTGAGCATGGATTGGGTTACGGTTTGATGCCCTTTGTGGTTGGTATATACGAAATGCAAGCAGGCAGGCTAGATACAGAACTTGCCAAACTTTTCGAGAAATATTATCTGCAAGCCTTCGGTCAGATGCTTAGTATCCAGCCTCCGGTGCACCGAGTAATCCCAGTACAAGAGAGTATCCGAGTCGACTTGGAAATTCATCCATTTGAGTCGGTCACAGCAATCGTGGAGAATGCCAAGTCATGGGGTGTCTTGGACTGCATCTGCCGTACCCAAAAATCCCTTATCGGTGAGCCATGCGAACACCCTCTAGATGTCTGTATGATATTTAGCCAAAAACCTGGTGCTTATGATCACAATGCTACAGTGCGCGCTCTGACCAAAGAGCAAGCAATCGACACCTTGCAACGAGCTGCAGATGCCGGGCTGGTACATTCTGTCAGTAACAATCAAGAGGGATCATGGTACATATGTAATTGCTGCACTTGTTCTTGTGGAATTCTACGCGGGATCAAGGATCTAGGTATAGCTAATGTTGTCGCCAGGTCAGGATATGTCAATCAGGTTGATGATAATTTGTGTATAAATTGTGGTGATTGTGTGGAGCAATGTCAATTCGAGGCGTTATCAATGGATGAGTCAGCACAAGTTGACACAGTACGTTGTGTTGGTTGTGGCGTTTGCATTGTGACGTGCCTAGAAGACGCTCTAAGCCTTGTACGTCGCCCCTTCAATGAAGCCTCATCCCCCCCAGCTACCGAGGCTGATTGGCGCTTAGAACGCGCTCAAATCCGAGGTCAAGATTTGAATAAAGTCCTATAGTCAACCATCAATAGAGGAAGTTGAATCTCCTTCACCGTATCTGGCAATCACTAATAACGTAATGTCATCAAATTGAGGTGCATCACCAACAAATTCCTGCACTTCGTCCAGGATACTGGCTTGTATCTCCTGGGCACTAGCTCCCAGTTTACTTTGAACGGCCTCGATCAACCGCCTCTCCTTAAAAAATTCGCCATCGGAATTTTGAGCGTCGGGTATTCCATCTGTGTAAAGAATCAACACTTCACCTGGGTTTATTGGGATGGTAGTTTGAGTCCATGACTCATCTTCATCGATGCCAATAGGCATCCCGGTTATAGTCAGGGCGTGAATTGTCCCACCATTTTTCATGCTTAGAAGGAATGGAGGATTATGACCGGCATTCGCGTACGTTAGCTCTCCAGTGAACTGATCAAGGATGCCATAAAAAACAGTCACAAAAAGGTCCGCTTGCGCATCCTGCAGAATACGTTCATTTGCAGAGAAGAACACAATATCTGGTTGTTCATCATATTCTAAAGCATAGGTGCGAAGCAAAGTTCGACTCAATGCCATGTATAAAGCCGCACCAAGACCTTTGTCAGTAACATCAGCAATTAGGAACCCCACTCTCCCATCTGAAAGCTGGAAAATATCAAAAAAGTCACCGGATGTCTCCCGGGCTGGGAGCAACGTAACTGCCAGTTCCCACCCATCTAAGCTGGGCAGCTCCTTCGGCAGAAAACTAGATTGAATCCTGCCCGCGAACTCTAACTCCTGAATGGTTGCTCGGTAATCAAGTGTCTCGCGATATGTTTCAGCTTGATGCAATGCTGAAGCCACCAAGGCAGCCAAGGAACGAACTGCCGGGAACAAGCTGGTTAGTGCGCGCATATCCCATGGCTGTGCGAGACTCCTTAACTCGATGTAAATGCAGCCTATTGGTTCACCATCGATAGTATCAAGTATCGGAGTGACCACCATAGGCGTGTGCTCCTTCAATGGCTTATCCCAGGGTAACGGCTCCTTACCTAGATATGCGCTGCATCGACTCTGGGTCTTCACCCATTGCCAGATTGGATCAATATCCGGCGCCCAATCAACCGGACTCCTGAGAACAACCAAATCGGGCAGCAACCAGATGGCTATACGTGCTGAGGGGAACATACTCGGAACGTGCTCTTCCAGTAAACCAGGTAACATGGAAGCATCAGGAGGGGAGTTAATGATGTCGCGACCTAGTTGTTCCAATTTCTCCAACTCGCGGGATTGTTGGCGGCTGCTCTCTGCAGCCCAACTCAGTTGGCGTGTCAGATAAGAAACTAACACCAGGCCAATTACAAGGAAAATGAAGACGAAAACACCATTTTGAACGTACAATCCTGCTAATAAAATGGCAAATGGATGAGCCAAAGCTGGTAGACCAAGCGCCAGGGCAAGAAACCGCATGATTGGATTTACATTCGCCGATTGTGTCAGTGAGCGTTGTATCCAAATCGCATAAACTGTATACCCGGACCATATTAATATCTGCATCAGAAAATGGATGATAAGTGCACCTAAGGCGATGATGACAATCTCAGGACTCAACCCAGGTATGGGATACACTCCCCCCCACTGCCGGTAAAATGACAGAGCGACCAAATAAGCCATTGTAAAATCGGCTAATTCCATAAGTGAGCCGCGTAATTGATTCCAACTCGCAGCTTTTGATCCGGCTTTGCGAATATTCCACACAAAACTGAACGCAGACCCAAAGACAGACAGCCACAGGCTCGTCGGTCCAAGTAGAAAGATAGCCGTCCATTGGATCATACTAGCCAGAGATCCGTCCGCACTCCCGTAACGCTCCGTTCTTATCTCAACGATAAAAAAATAGTTCACTTTATTAAAAACCAGTAAGAGAACAGCAAACATCAAATATACCGGCCATACCAGCCGAACTACAGCCAAATCTGTTATCGCAATTAACCAGATGAGCCCAATTAATACAATAGGAGCCGAGTACAAGGTGGTGATAACATCCCCCACTCCCACGATCTGCCTCTGTTCTCGCATGCTCTCAAGTTCAGGCCAAAACCTTTTGGCGAATTCGTATAACATATTGTACATTTGTAACCTTGAAACACCCCGTTCGCATGAAAGATTCGATATTTGAGTGACCCCAATATTCAATCTGAGATCAACCAACCAGCGAATACATCATCTGCTCATCTACAGCGATTATAACCCCAACAACCAGTTTCACAAGAAAACAGAGCCAGCTTTTCATTAGCTAGCTCTGTAGCAAAGAATTAGCTTGGTTTTCAAAAACCAAGGCGGGATTATCATCTCACTCATTCACTAAATTGCGGTCATCTCTCAAATAATTGCTGGGGTTCAGAGTTAAACATCACCCATAAAGTATAAATACCCAAAAGAGCGGGTAAGACTGCACGGAAAATATTATATTCAACCATCCGACAATCTTCACATGCGTATCCATGATTTACCTCTCACTTAGACTTCATTTATCCTTTGTCAACAATATACGGATAATCAGGGAAAAAGTCGCATAATTCCAACTCTGGCAACCTTGCACAAACAGACAAGTTAGATTATATAAGTAGCATGCCAATTCGAAATAGCTCTCTATCCAAGCTGGCTAAAATAAGTACCACTTTGATTATTTTTACAGCCATCTTCGCTATCTCATATGCCCAATCTCCTCTATTTACATCTAACCAAAATCAATATTTTCTTCACGGCTTCGCTCAGGCTGGTGTGGGAAATTTGAACCAAGACTGGTTGGCAAACACACTCGATCCAACACCTGTATTCAGCCTGCTTGTAGAGATAACCCAACGCTATATTGGTATTCAACAAATTTACTATCTTTACTACGCTGTGTTGATGGGTGTCTACTTATTCAGCCTCTTAGGCATCTCCAACACAATATTCAAGATATTCAAATCAAAATCCAAAACGCTGGTCATGGTTGCATTGCTAATTGCAATTCATTCAGCAGCTTTGCGATTTGTCCTCTCGCGCACACTTGGTATCAACTGGACTTACCTTCTTGAAGATGGTGTCGCCGATCAACGAATATTAGGTCCAGTTTTTCAACCCAGCACATTTGGCGTTTTACTTCTGCTCTCAATTTATCTATTCCTGCGCCGCAAACCTTTTCTGGCCATCTTATCCGCCATCCTAGCAGCAATAGTGCATCCAACTTACCTGCTAAGTGCCGGAGTATTGACCTTCACCTATATGCTGATCATCTATCTGGAAGAAAAGAACCTTGTGCGGTCCATCTTAATCGGATTATTTGCCCTACTTGTCGTCGGCCCCATTTTATATTACGTATATACCTCATTCGGAGGTACCTCGCCCGTTGAATCTGCTCAAGCGCGAGAAATATTAGTAAACTTCCGTATACCCCATCACGCTATTGTATCTAATTGGTTTGATGCAACTGCAGTTATTAAGATATGTATTGTATTCTTGGCAATTTTCCTGGCTCGGAAAACACGTCTGTTCCTCATTCTTCTCGTGCCGACTCTCACTGCAATATCCTTTACTGTTATCCAAGTAGTGGCAGAGTTCGATTGGCTTGCCCTATTATTTCCTTGGCGATTATCCATATTCATCATCCCATTATCAATAACGACCATTCTGGCAACCTTGGTAATCAAAATCCTAGATACTCGATCACTTAGCTCAACCAACGCTCACCAAGTAATTAATATCATCAGCACCATTTTTATATTTTTAGCAGTGTTAATAGGTGGCATCCGTTTCAAACTTGACCTCGACCGTAAGGCCGCACAACCTGAGAGGTCAGTTCAAGCCTATGTCTATAATAACAAATCGCCTGGTGAAACTTATCTGATTCCAGTTAAAATGCAGGACTTTCGGCTGTTCACTAGTGCACCAGCCTTCATCGAATTCAAATCCATCCCTTATAAAGACATCGATGTAATTGAATGGTACCGCAGGGAACGTTTAGCTGATCGTTTCTACAAAACTGGTGACTGTAATATCTTAGAAGAATTATCAGCAAGCGGATTTATAACCCACGCTGTTCTTGTGGTTAATGAAACCGAAGTTCACTGTCACTTCTTGGAAGAGCTATACAAAGACGAATTCTATAGATTAATACAGATTAATTCCACCAATTCGAATCCATACTAATAAGGGAATGCGGTACTCGCACAATTTCAGTATAAAGCTTATTCGCCTAGTGCTTTGTCAAGGATGAATCTTTTATTCGATAGCTAGCTTACAAAATCCTTGACAAAGCTTAAAGTGTTCCATCCTTGATCTAATCTTCCTTAACCATCGCGTTTGATGGAACACTATGGAGTTAGCGGCCAAACAAGGGGTAGCACCACAAGAGTAACAAGAAAGACTACTAACGTCAGCGGCACACCGACTTTAAGATAATCTTTGAAGCGATACCCACCGGGACCCATTATAAGAACATTTGCTGGATGTCCTACCGGGCTGAGAAAGGCTGCAGATGCAGCAATCGCAACAGTCATAATAATTGCAGGTGGTGAAATATTCATATTTACCGCAGTGTTTATCGCAATCGGCACCATCAAAACAGTAACGACCGCGTTTGGCATAAATTGGGAAGCTAATAATGTTAATAAAAATATACCTCCAACCACTGCAAGGGAACCATAAACTCCAACCATATTCACGACGCCTCCAGCCAGGTAACTAGCTGTGCCGCTCTTTTCCATAGCGATTCCCAATGGCAACATGCCCGCGATGAGAAAAACAGCTCGCCAATCGATATAATGGTAGGCTTCATCCATCGTTAAGCTACCACTCAGAACCATCAGTGTGCCCCCTATTACCGCCGCGATAGCGATAGGAAGCCATCCAAGTATTACGACCAACACCACGGATGCCATGATAAGAGTAGCTATAAGAGCTTTATTCTTTCTTGGAGCTTCCTGGATTTTCTCCGAAAATAATATGAAATCCGGCTCACTGGCCAATACCCTTAATTTCTCCCAACGCCCATGCAATAACAATGCATCCCCAAATCTCAAGACCATATCACGTAGATTGGAACGGTAAGCCTCACCATCGCGCCAGATGGCCAGAACACTCAGGCCAAATTTTTCACGAAAGTGAGTTTGCTTTAGGGTTTTACCCACCAACTTCGTCTGAGGAGACAGGACAGCTTCTACGAGCCCAACCTGTTCTGATTCCAAATCCATAAGGTCGGGTACGCCGTCGTACTCCACATCCAATTCATGTAGTGCACTCATCAGTGCTAGTTCCTCTTTCTTTCCTTCAACTAGTAAAACATCCTGGGCTGACAATCTTTCCGTTGGTTCAGGCATCAAGTATGTTTCATCATTCCGTATTATTCCCAATACAGTGAGCCCGAACGCATCCCCAAGGCGGCTTTCTATCAAGGTCTTTCCGACTAAACTGGAATCTTTAGGCACTAATATAGCAAATAACAATTCACGTAAGGAGTATCCCCTGGCCGATGTCTCCTCATTAACCAAAATATCGGACGAATCCCTAAGCTTATCTAATTGTGTGTCACTTGCCTGACAGAGTAATCGATCTCCCAAACTTAATGTAATATCTTGTAAATTTGTCTTCATAGGGACATCGTTACGCCATATCGATAGTACGTTAACTCCATACGAACCGCGTAAGTCAACTTGCTGTAAAGTCTTTCCAAGGAGGGAACTCTTTGGAGTAAGTTCCACTTCGACCAGCCCGATCTCATCTGAGACAAGGCTTTCTATAGACAAGTGTTCATCAATAATAAATGGTATCTTCTGTCCACGGAGTTCTTCCAATCGCTCTATGTCCCCAGAGACCAGTAGGCGGTCGCCTCCCTGTAATATTGTTCCCGTATCAGGTGACAATTGTGTGTGCCCATTACGGGCGATCCCAATCACATTTAATCCAATCGCAGAACCTATACGGCTCTCGACAAGGGTTTTTCCTGCCAGTGCAGAATCATCCGGTAAACGGATAACCAGGAGACGATCCTGGAGTTCAAACGCTTTCCTCAAAGACACATTGCCTGTTTCTCGTAATTCTTTGGTCACATCTCGTGACGGGAGCAAATGACGTCCTACCAACACAACAAATATTATCCCCATAACCATTATCACTACACCGACAGGCGCGAAGTCGAAAAAGCTGAAAGGTTGCATCCCAAAATCGCGTAGAGCATCACTAGCCAGAATATTAGGCGGCGTACCTATCAGAGTCATCATTCCACCTAAAAGAGCCCCGAATGCCAAAGGCATTAGCAACTTTGAAGGAGGAATACGAATTTTCCGGGCAATGTAGATTACAACCGGTAATAATAATGCGACTACCCCCACATTATTCATAAATGCTGACATGATACCTGCTGTCAACATAATTACTACGATTAAACGTGCTTCGCCTCGACCGGATAAGCGCAGTACTTGCCGGCCTATCACATTTGCTACACCAGTCCTGGACAATGCTCCACCCAAGATGAACACCGCCCAGACTGTAATTACAGCCGAATTACTAAAGCCTGATAAGGCCTCCTCCGGAGTGACCAACCCGGTTAATGCCAGACTACCCAAGACTAGCATTGCTATCAGATCAATTCGCAGGCTTTCTGTGACGAGTAAGACAACAGCGATTAGGAGAATGGTTAGTGTTAATAAAATATCAAGGGTCACGATATTTTCCGCAAAATAAGTGATATAGAATTAGTCCTGCTGTTATTTTAACATCATCTGAATTATATCTTTGTCGGGCACATCGATAACTCACTATCAGTTTGTCGCCTATTATTCTTGAAGTCCAATATCAAGAGGTAGGGGTGGGGGTTTTTGCGGGCTTACGCCCGCAAAAACCCCCACCCCCAGTCAATCACCACGGTAAATC
>DAOVXM010000351.1 GCA_030636125.1 Chloroflexota bacterium
GGCTCGGTGGGGATACCTGCTAAGGCCTCAAAGGCGAGTTCAGTTGTCAGTGATGCATGGTGCGAATCACCGCAACCAGTGACATATAACCGTTTTAAAGATAAACAGAATTTGTGGTCAAGCGCGCTGCGCACCCTTTCATCAAATTCCGGAACACTTTCCCGAATGAGTTCAGGAAGGGAGTGGACTTGGGCAATCATACTGTTCATAATAAATCTTTCTCCTTGTATTATGTAATCTAGCGACCTGACAGTTTGAGTCACAAACATGATTTGGCGCGGATTTTACCCAAAACATAGCTATTTAGAGCAGTTTCAAACCGCTCCACCAAGCCATAATAGTGATTCGGAGCCGTTTTACGGTGAGAAATCACACGAATCTCAACTTCCGGGCAGTGAAACCAGGGATTCATCGCTTCACTCGGAATGATACTTGAGGCGGTTGGGTGAAAATTGATGTCCATTTTAAAAGTGTCAGGTGGCTAGTTATCGATTGCAGATAAACTTCTGGAGTATAAGTGGTTAAGTTCTTTAATCCGTCTACTTAGCTCTTCACCAAGAGAGTCAGGATGCATACGCCAAGACCAGTTACCGCTGGGGTTCCCAGGATAATTCATACGGGCATCATTACCCAGGCTGAGAAAATCTTGCATAGGTGCGATGGCGATTACAGCGACAGAAGACCAACAAGCGCGGATCAAGTCCCAGGAGATATCGCTACCATCGCGAGCGAGATAACGGCGGCAAAAGTTGCGAATCTCATCTGAAACACGCTCGTACCAACCTTGGGCGGTGTCGTTATCATGCGTACCCGTATAGACCACACAATTTACCGGGTAGTTATGCGGCAAGAAGAGATCTTCAGGCCCACCCTCGAATCCAAATTGAAGAATCCTCATCCCCGGCAAATCGAGACCATCGCGTAATTCATTCACGTCCTGGGTTATAACGCCAAGATCTTCTGCAATGATGGGCAAGTCATCAAATGAATGACGAATGGTATTGAAAATATCTTTACCTGGCCCGGCTACCCAGCGGCCATTTTCTGCTGTCAGTGCATCACCAGGAATCTCCCAGTGACCGGCAAAACCTCGAAAATGGTCTAATCTAACAATATCCACTTGGTTTAAGACGGATGTGAATCGGTCAAGCCACCAAGCATAATTCTGATTGGCATGCACATCCCAGCGGTATAGAGGGTTTCCCCATAGCTGACCAGTGGGGGAAAAGTAATCAGGTGGGACACCTGCGACAACGGTAGGTTTACCTGTTTCATCGAGATAATAAAGTTCTGGATTAGCCCACACGTCTGCGCTGTCATGGGCTACAAAGATGGGGATATCGCCAATGATTTTTATACCTTGTTTGCTGGCATAATTGCGGAGTTTTGTCCACTGGCGATAAAAGAGGAACTGGCGGAATATCTGGCGTTTTATTGCAACCTGATGGATATGGCGAGCTTCAGCAAGGGCATCGGGATTGCGATCGCGAAGTGGTGCCTCCCAGGTACTCCAGGGTGCACCGCCGTGGGATTCTTTGAGCGCCATAAATAGGGCGAAGTCGCCCAACCAGGTAGTTTGAGCCTCTTGAAATTCTGTAAAGGCTTTGAGAAGATGATCTGAGGCTAAATGTTCAAATCTGATGTAAGCCCGATCGAGCAAGCCAAGTTTCCAGGAAATGGTGGAGCCAAAATCTACATGATCAGTTGGAAAATCCGGGAGATTTACCAGATCATCTGAGTGAAGCAGATCCTCAGACAGCAGAGCTTCAGGACTTACCAGGATTGGGTTTCCAGCGAATGCAGAAAAACATTGATAGGGAGAGTCCCCATAACCAGTTGGACCGAGAGGTAGTATCTGCCATAAACCGCAGCCCGAATCAGCTAAGAAGCTTATCCAGCGATAAGCCTGGGGACCGATATCGCCAATTCCATAGGGACCTGCCAGACTAGTCGGATGTAGAAGAATACCTGAAGCGCGTTCAAACTTCATAGGGTTGCCTCTTCGTTTGAATATAGTCTTCGGAGCGAATCAAGTTTGAGATATAGTCTGAGGCAATCACATCGGTGGCAATTATTGCCCCAGATTCTACAATAAGACCAGGAGGTACATGGCTGTTCTTACCGACCATGGCGATTGATGGTTCACCCTCAGGATGTATTGCCCCGACATGGGCGTTTTCTTTGATATGAACTTTTTTATCTATAATGGCTCTTTCGACTTTAGCCCCTGCCTCGATGACTGTATCTGTCATAATGACAGACTCGCGCACAACTGCACCTGCTTGAACTCGCACACCGGGAGCAAGAATACTTCTCTCGATAAGGGCGCCAGCACCTATGGCACAGCCGTCGGTTATCATACTGTCAATAATTTCTGTTCCACCTGAAATCCAAACTGGGGGCCGTTCCTCAGTTCGGGTATGAATAATCCAGGAGCGATCGTTCAGGTCGATTCGAGGGGGGGAGTCCAATAAATCCATGTGAGCTTGCCAATAAGAGGAGACCGTTCCAACATCTACCCAATACCCTGTAAATGGGAAAGTGAAAACCCTGGCATTTTCTGCAATCATCCGAGGTAATATATCTTTCCCGAAATCGTGTGCGCTACCAGTTCTTTTGCGGTCTTCCCATAAGATCCGGTCGAGAGTACTTATAGAGAATAAATAAACCCCCATATTTGCCAGGTCGGAAGGCGGGTGTGATGGTTTTTCTACGAAAGACGTCACTCGGTAGTCGTCCCCAACGCCAACAATGCCAAATCGTGCTGCCTCCGCTCGGGGTATTCGTATGGTTGCCATAGTCAATTCAGCCCCGTGATCCATGTGGAAAGCGATCATGGCATCATAGTTCATTTCATAGATGTGGTCCCCTGATAAAATTAACACTAAATCTGGGTTGTTGTTCTTGATGAAGCGAAAATTTTGTTGTACAGCGTCCGCTGTTCCTAGATACCATTCTGATGACCCGCGGGCTTTATAGGGAGAGAACATACGTATGCCGCCGGTGAATTCACGGTTAAGATCCCAAGGACCGCCGACGCCGATGTGCTCGATAAGTGAATGAGGACGATATTGAGCCAGGATCATCACATCAAATATTCCCGAATTGACGCAATTCGACAGAGTGAAGTCGATAATTCGATATTTTCCCGCGAAGGGAACGGCAGGTTTGGTGCGTTTTGCTGTGAGAATGCCCAAACGGGAACCTTCCCCGCCAGCTAGGATGACAGCACGTGTTTTCATGATAACCTCATTTCTTTTTAGATAGTCCGTTATTGTTGGTTTGTTTACGCCAGGGTATCCCTCTTAATGAGCCGGATCCTTCAGTCACATCTGAATCAGAGTTTTTGATATGACTCTCTCCTTGTGCCAGTGTTATCGATTGGTATAAATCGAGATATTGCCTAGCAGATCGTTCCCATGAGAAATCATGAGACATACCTCGTTGTTGCAATCCCCTCCAAATTTTCTGGTCTGAGAAGACTTCGAGAGCGCGCTTTATCGCATCTGCAAAGTCATGTGAGGTCGCATCATCGAATAAAAAACCAGTGCTTTTTGGGGTGTCGTCATAGTCCTTAATCGTGTCGCGGAGGCCACCTGTCTTTCGTGCGATAGGGAGGCAGCCATAGCGCATGGCGATCATCTGTGTCAGGCCACACGGTTCATAGCGGGAGGGGATTAATAAGGCGTCTGCACCGGCGTATATGCGATGGCTGAGTACGGCATCATAACGAATGGCAGCACGCATCTTGTCTGGATAGTCTGTTTCAAGTTGACTTACCGCGTCTTCCAAATCTGGATCGCCAGTGCCCAGAAGGATGAACTGCCAGGGCTGGTCAGCTATCTCCCGGAGGGCATCTGGAATGAGATCAACACCTTTCTGTGGGTCTAGACGGGACACTAACGCTAGAAGGGGTATCCCGGGATCAGGATTAAGTTTGAAATCACTCAATAAGGTTTCTTTATTGAGCCTCCTTGATGATATATTTTTCGATGAATAGTTCTTTACCAAGTTTGAATCCTTGTCTGGATTCCACACCTCCGTGTTAATTCCATTTAAGATGCCAGTGATTGATCCAGCTCGTTGCTTAAGAACATCTTCCAGTCCTGAGCCAAACTCTGTGGTTA
>DAOVXM010000317.1 GCA_030636125.1 Chloroflexota bacterium
AAGATGCAGGTTGGTTCCTCCCCCAGTTGTTTCTGGCCCCCAAGGTGGAGCGAAGTCCTCGCCAACTTCCTGCTGTAATATTATTGGGAGCTATTGAAAGGCTTCCCTATCTTGCGTTAGCATTTGCAGCGCTGTGGCTTCCTTCCTTACCTCAAAATACAGCCGTGTTGATTTTTCTGCTGCTCATGATCTGGATCTCATTGACCAGTGGGCTCGTTGCACTGCCCTGGCAGGAATTAATCGCCAGGCTTATACCCGTGTCACACCGAGGGCGTTTTTGGGGTTTCGCGACTGTGATAGGCAGCCTTTTGGGAGTGATAGGAGCCGCTCTCGCCGGCATTATTCTTGCCAGGGTTGTTTATTCGCTGAATTATGCGCTATGTTTTCTGATCGGCTTTCTCAGCTTTGCGCTCGGTTTTGTTTTCCTGACTTTGAACCGCGAACCCGATTTATCAAGCACTATCTTGCCTCCATCAAGAAAAAAATCTTCCTGGGGACGTATAAAAACTGTCATGCGGGAAAACAAAAATTTTCGCAACTTCATCACGAGTCAAGGAATGACATACCTGGGGAGCATGGCTTTCGGGTTTGTAGCAGTGTACAGCATACAACGGTTTAATCTCCCAGATGCTTCCGCTGCGATCTTTACAGCCATTCTTATCGGCGGAGGCGCTGTTGGCTTCGCACTGTGGGGATTTGCGGGTGACCACCTTGGTTACAAACGAGTACTAATTTACTCCGGTCTATGTTGGGTATTAGGATTAACCTTGCTAATAACTGCACCCTCTGTGGTTTGGGTATTTCCAGCGTTTGCGTTTATGAGCATCGCCAACTCAGGCCACTTCATAGGAGATATCAATATTGTGATGGAGTTTAGTTCGATCTCCGATAGACCAACTTATATCGGATTAGCCCGCACATTGACAGGACCTGTGCTATTAATTGCCCCTATACTGGCTGGTGTAATCGTACAAATAAGGAGCTACCAAACCATGTTTGCCGTCTCGATAATTTTTTCAGTCATAGGTCTAATATTACTTGAAAAGCTCGTTGTTGAACCGCGCCAACATGCAGACACCCGTTTGGATAACGAAAAGTAGTGCAAAAGAATACTCGCCGGAGATCATATATGACCGATGATCTTTTGACGATTGGAAAGATCCACGGGCTGGACGGGACATCCACCCCCGATGGTGCCTTTGCGATTCTCGCTTTTGACCACCGCCAATCCTTTGTGAAAATGCTCAACCCAGAAGCACCGCAAAATGTCCCATACCAAGAAGTTGTGGCAGTCAAGTCAACCATAGTGCGAGTCTTGGCTCCCTACGCAAGCGCAGTACTGCTCGATCCCGTATACAGCGCAGCGCAAACCATCGCTAATGGCAGCTTGCCAGGGACTACAGGTCTTCTTGTTGCCGTCGAAGAAACCGGCTACGGCGGCACCTCAACTGAGCGGGTTTCAGAGCTGCTTTCAGGTTGGAGCGTGGATAAGATCAAGCGAATGGGGGCAGATGCGGTTAAGCTGCTGATCTATTACCACCCTGAAGGGGGCAAGCTTACTGAGCAGCAGGAGAGATTCGCATCTCAAGTGATCGCCGCGTACCGGAAAGCCGATATTGCGCTCTTCCTGGAGCCTCTTTCATACAGCATTGATCCTGAGGTTGACAAAGGGTCGCCTGCCTTCGCCGCTCAAAGACCAGATATTATTACCGAGATCGCACAACGATTGGGCAATTTAGATCCCGACGTACTCAAATTGGAATTCCCTGTAGACTCAAATCTTGAACCAGATGAAGCCAAATGGGCTAAGGCTTGCGAGGCTGTTTCGACTGCTTCTCCATGCCCTTGGACGGTCCTCAGTGCAGGAGTGGATTTTGGCACATATGCACGACAAGTGGATGTTGCCTGCAAGTCAGGAGCCTCCGGTTTCATTGGAGGTCGTGCTGTCTGGAAAGAAGGCATTTCGATGCCGGAAGGTGAACAAGAATCTTGGTTAAAGAAGGTAGCTGCAGCACGATTAGCTAGACTGACTGAGATCGCAAACCAATATGCCCACCCATGGAGGGAATATTATCCTGATTTAACAAAGGCAACCCCTGAAGGCTGGTACACTTCATATGGCTTGTAAAATACTATAATGACGACAAAGTTTTAAGGAGTATAAATGCCTGAATACGATGTCATAGTAGCCGGTGAACTCAACCCTGATTTGATCCTCTCCGAGCCCGGTCTAGAACCAGAATTCGGACAAGTTGAAATACTGGTCCGTTCGGCTGACTTAACGATCGGCTCATCATCTGCCATCTTTGCCTGCGGCGCGGCTCGATTGGGTTTAAATGTGGCTTTTATCGGCGTGCTGGGAGACGATATTTTTGGCGATTTCATGATGACCGCAATGGAAGCTCGAGGCGTGGACATGTCGAACGTGATCGTAGACCCAGAGCAAAAAACCGGGCTGAGCGTGATCCTCAATCGCGGCAGCGACAGGGCGATACTGACTCACCTGGGAGCAATTGGTGCATTAACAACCGAGCGGATTAGCGACGATCTCCTCCGTAAAACACGCCATATTCACGTTGCGAGTTATTTTCTCCAGAAGAATCTGCAACCTGGTCTGCTCGGATTGTTCAAGAAAGCATCCTCCAAACAGATAATGACCTCATTGGATGTAAATTGGGATCCGCATGGAAATTGGATCGGCGTGGCGAACTTGTTACCCTTTACAAACATCTTCTTCCCCAACGAGGCCGAAGCTGTGTCGATCACTGAAACTGGGGACATCGACCAGGCAATTCAAAAACTCCCAGACTACGTTCAAATATCAGCGTTAAAACTTGGGAGTGATGGCGGGGTCGGAATCAGTGCTGATGGGGTGCAGCGCGCTCCAGCTATACCGGTGGAGGTAGCAGATACTGTTGGGGCTGGAGATTCCTTTGACGCCGGATTCATGTATGGATATCTAAACGGATGGTCGTTGGAACGCAGTCTAAAATTAGCCGTGGTATGCGGCTCCCTTTCCACTCGCGCTCACGGCGGTACAACATCCCAGCCCACACTCGAAGAGGCACTGGAAGCTATACAAACTTATTTATAAGATTTTGCCTTTTTGATTAATCGGATTTGGACTATATAGGCTATGGAATCAAATAATACTAAACAAAAAAACACTCTATCGCCCCTGCAAGAGATCGTGTATGCACAAAAACAAGGCATACCCAGAGGGATTTATTCCATCTGCTCAGCGAATCAATTCGTGCTGGAAGCGGGATTCCAACAGGCGGTCCGGGAGCAACAGGTACTCCGGGACCAGAAGGTGGTCCGGGAGCAACAGACACTCCTCGACCAATCACCCTTGCTGATCGAATCGACCTCAAACCAGATCAACCAATATGGCGGTTACACCGGGATGACTCCAGACATGTTTGCCACTTATGTATATGATTTAGCCGCCTTATACAAGCTGCCCGAGAAACAAATTATTCTGGGTGGCGACCACCTGGGACCGCATGTCTGGCAAGACGAGCCAGCCGAAAGCGCGATGGCAAAAGCACGCCAGTTAGTTCATGATTGTGTCCTGGCTGGCTTCACCAAAATTCACCTGGACGCGAGCATGAAATGCGCAGACGATCCGCTGGAAGCCACACTCAGCATCACAACATCAGCAAAAAGAGCCGCCGTCCTGTGCCAGGCTGCAGAAGGCGCTTACACGATGATGCACCCAGGAAGCACTAAGCCTTGCTACGTAATCGGAACCGAAGTCCCCATCCCCGGTGGAATGCTAGAGCAGGAAGATGAAATCTCTGTAACGGCTGTAGATGATGTGCGTGAAACGATCGAAGTCACTCGCCGTGCGTTTTTCAGGCTGGGTCTGGAGGAGGCCTGGGAACGGGTGATTGCGGTCGTCGTACAGCCCGGTGTTGAATACGGTGATGAGACATTGTTCGAATACAACTATTCGCTCGCCGCTCCCTTGAGGCGCTTCATCGAGTCGAACAATCACTTAGTTTATGAAGCCCATTCCACCGACTACCAGACCCGGGACGCGCTAAAAAGACTGGTTGAAGATCATTTCGCCATATTAAAAGTGGGACCTGCTCTAACATTCGCTTTCCGGGAAGCCGTTTACGCCCTCTCCTGGATAGAAGAGGAACTGCTGGCAAAAGAATCGAGTGTAGGGGCATCCAACCTGGCACAAGTTTTGGATCAAAGTATGCTCGCTAATCCCGTTTACTGGAAGAATTACTATTCAGGCGATGAAAGTGAGCTACGATTTGCACGTAAATACAGTTTCAGCGACCGATCCCGCTATTACTGGCCGGTCCCGGACGTGCAGCAGGCTTTATCAAAACTGTTTGAGAACCTGGAAATAAAAACAGTGCCCC
>DAOVXM010000357.1 GCA_030636125.1 Chloroflexota bacterium
CAAACCAGAGGATTGTGTTTCAGCGGGGTTTTCAGAGTCTTTTGTCAGGGCGGTCGTGGACCTGATTAAAAAGAATCACTTCAAACGCATTCTACCGCCGATCGCCAAGCTGAGCAACCGCACCGTGGGTTACGATTTCTTGTATCTGCGCGATTGGGGCACCTGAGCAAGCGCCAGGGTGGAATTATCGATCAAGTGACATCTCTGATTAAAAACGCAATCATTCATCCCCTCACTGATCTTTAGCTATGCGGCTGCATATACCCCCTGCCTTACACCACCGCTCATTTCGCCTGCTCTGGGGCGGGTTGGCGATCTCCGTTGCCGGCTCACAGATGCAGATCTGGGCTTTGCTGTGGCATGTGCGTATCTTGACCGACCAACCGATCGCCTTGGGCGGCATCGGGCTGGCGCGCATCTTACCGGTGATCGTATTTTCTCTCATTGGAGGTGCGGTAGCCGACACCGCCAACCGGCGCAGAGTGCTCTTCGTCACTCAGAGCGTTATGGCTTTGGTTGCATTAGTGCTAGCCTGGCTTACCTTCCAGGGCAGGATCACACTATGGCAGATTTACGCCCTGACCGCCATCCAGGCCTCGGCACTGGCTTTTGATCTGCCCGCCCGCCAGGCCCTGGTGCCAAACCTGGTGCCCCACGAGGACTTATCAAACGCATTCAGCATGCAGTCGATCGCCTTCCAGGTGGGTTCGATCGTCGGTCCGGCCATGAGCGGTCTGGTGATCGCCTATTGGGGACTGGCTTATGCCTACCTGATCGATGCGATCTCCTTCATGGCGGTCATCATTGCCCTGCTGTTGATCGGATCTATCCCGCAGCGTACGCGCGGCACAGGTCGCATCCAGGTCAAGTTTTCGGCGATCGTCGAAGGGGTGCGTTTTATACTCGGGCAGCCGGTCATTTTGTCCAGCATGCTGCTGGACTTCTTTGCCACTTTCTTCTCCTCAGCCAACACCTTGATGCCGATCTTCGCACGCGATGTCCTCCATGTCGGTGTGGTCGAATACGGCTGGTTGTCCGCAGCCCAGTCGATCGGGGCGATGACCGCGGCGACGATCATTTCGCAGCTCAAAGAAATCCGGCGCCAGGGGAGGACGCTGCTGATCTCAGTGATCGCCTTCGGCATTTCGACGATCATGTTCGGGCTGTCACGCACTTTTATGGGCGCTATGATCGCGCTGATCTTCATCGGGGCCTCCGACTCGGTCAGCGCCATCATCCGCAATACCATCCGCCAGCTGCAAACACCGGACTACATCCGCGGCCGCATGACCAGCATCAACCAGATTTTCTTCTTGGGGGGGCCCCAATTGGGTGAAGTGGAAGCGGGGTTGGTGGCGCAGTTGTTCAGCGCACCATCGGCGGTGATCACCGGCGGGATCGGCTGCCTGTTGGCGGTGGGCTGGATCGCGCGCCGCTGGCCGCAGCTGCGCCATTACAACGGTGATGAACCGGTCAAAGCGGGGGCTATGGCGGATTAGGATTTTTTGGTTATTAATTTGCACCTGGATTTTGGGCATATTAGAAATTGAGAACTTCCGCCTGAACCTTTGAGCAATATTCCCTCTTCTCAAAAATCGAGCTATCCGATAAAATACATCTCTGTTCTAAATGACCTCGGCCATTTGACCGGGGTCATTGTGTGTTTCATGTTTTTTGGAGTATAAGAAAAGAGAAACGTAGTATGCAGATTGAACGGACGGACTTACGTAATATTGCCATCATCGCCCATGTAGACCACGGCAAAACCACCCTTGTGGATGGATTGCTCAAGCAAGCACGCGTCTTCCGCGAGAACCAGCAAGTTATGGAGCGGGTGATGGATTCGAACGACCTGGAGCGGGAGCGCGGCATCACCATATTATCAAAGAACACGGCGATCGAAATTTGGGACGAGTCCAGCGAGCAGATGGTGAAAATTAATATCGTTGATACGCCCGGGCACGCTGATTTCGGCGGTGAAGTGGAACGGGTGATGAACATGGTAGACGGTGTGCTGCTGCTGGTTGATGCCGCTGAAGGACCTAAGCCACAAACTCGCTTTGTGCTGAGGAAAGCCCTCGAAGTGGGGCACCGGGCGATCGTTGTGATCAACAAGGTCGACCGTAAAGACTCTGAACCGGATCGCGTGCTCAACCAGACCTTCGACCTGTTGGTTGAATTGGGGGCCAGCGACGAACAGGCAGATTTCCCGGTCATCTACGCCAACGCGGTCACCGCCCAGGCTGGCTTGACGGATGAATTAGGGCCTGACCTGCAGCCACTCTTCCAGGCAATCCTGCGCCACATTCCTGCCCCGCGCGTCGACCCCGAGGCACCACTGCAAATGCTGGTGACCACGCTGGGTTACGATGAATATCGCGGCGTTACCGCAGTGGGACGGATTTTTGCCGGCAAGATTTCCACCGGGCAAAGCCTGGCGCGCATCCAGACCAGCGGCCAGGTGCTCCAAGAAAATGCCCGCTACCTGTATGTCCACCAGGGATTGCAGAAAGTGGAAGTCGATCAAGCCAAGGCCGGGGAGATCGTTGCCCTGGCAGGCCTGGAAGGCATCGCCATTGGAGAAACCCTGGCAGACCCCGAACATCCCATCCCGCTTCCTACCATACAGGTAGAAGAACCCACAGTACGGATGACCTTCAGTGTCAACACATCACCATTCTCCGGGCGAGAAGGTCGTTGGAGCACTTCACGCAAACTGCGCGAACGGTTGTTCGAGGAGCTGCGTACAAACGTGGCCTTGCGTGTCGCTGAGACTGAAAGCAGCGATTCCTTCCTCGTCTCTGGCCGCGGAGAACTACACCTGGCGATCCTGATCGAGACAATGCGGCGAGAAGGCTACGAATTCCAGGTCTCTCGACCGGACGTAATCCTGCGCCAGGACGATCAAGGCAATGTCTTGGAACCTTTTGAGGAAGTATTTATTGAAACCGACAGTGAATCGGTGGGTGTTGTAGTTGAGATGCTCGGGGCAAGACGCGGGCAGATGCTCGACATGCAAAATTCTGCTGAGAACAGTGTCTTACTGAAGTTCGTGGTGCCGACGCGCGGTCTGCTGGGTTTCCGCTACCATTTCTTGACTGCCACCCGCGGCGCTGGCGTGATGCACACGCTTTTTCACGGTTACCTGCCCATGATCGGGGCGATCAACGATCGCTCAACCGGCTCCCTGGTATCCTGGGAGACCGGTGTGACCACCACCTACGGATTGAAAAACGCAGAAGAGCGCGGTATCCTGTTCATTGAACCCGGTGTAGATGTCTACCAGGGTATGGTTGTGGGCGAACACCAACGTCCAGATGATCTGACGGTCAACGTCTGCAAGAAGAAGCATTTGACCAATATGCGCGCAGCACGCGGGGATATTGCAACCCGCCTGACGCCTCCACGCAAGATGAGCCTGGATGAGGCAATCGAATACCTGGGGGATGAAGACCTTTTGGAAGTCACCCCGGAAAATTTCCGCATCCGCAAACGCATCCTGGATACGCACGAGCGCGGCAAGTACACCAAGCTGGTTAAGGAAGATGTCGTCCGGGTCTAACGGCTAGCTGCAACTGCGAGCGGTTTACCTAACCGGCATAGTCTTTGCCACCGAATGGTGCCTCGGGAAAACCCCCCAGGTTCTCACATCTTGCGTCAACGCATAAAGGTCTGGGTGGCGCTGGTCGCAGCTGTGAAATTACAATGGCGATGAATCGATCAAAGCGGGGGCTATAAATTATCTAAAAAATTCTTGATTATGTGGCGAGACAAAGTTTTATTTTTTGAACTCCTTGGAACTCTTCAGGGAGTTATGTGTTTGTTGGTAAGGCGTGATAGGATTAAAGAGAACACCCCAAGCTATTCACACATCCAAATAAACGGACAGTATCACTCATTCGAATGTATACTATAATGGACCAGACTCCTAATATACATCTACTGCTTCTTGCATATTTCCCTAAATTTGCATCTACCAAATTATCTTCGTAATTCAGGATTCTGGTTCAGTTATTTACGCAGCACTCTGTAAGATTAATAACTGCACTTGATCGGAGGCGTATTTTTTAGAATTCGACTAGGGTTCTCTATTTTCAGA
>DAOVXM010000249.1 GCA_030636125.1 Chloroflexota bacterium
ACTCACATCTCAACAGGTGGTGGGGCTTCTTTGGAGATGTTGGAAGGCAAGACGCTGCCAGGAGTTGAGGCGTTGCAAGATAAATAATTGGTAACTACTCGGTCATAGGCGTGGTGAGCCGGAAAAATAATGTACGTGGGGGGCATATGCACCCATGTACACCATTTTTCCGAGACTCCCGATGCCAGCCTGAGCAGTTTAGGATAATTGAAAAATTTTTGAGGAAAAGATGCGTAAACCATTCGTTGCCGGAAATTGGAAGATGTTTAAAACCGTGGCAGAGGCACGCCACTTGGTATCTGAATTAGTACCTGGCTTACAAGCTATCAATGGTGTGGATAGGGCTATTTGCCCACCTTTTACTGCGTTGTTGGCAGTTCGAGCCTTATTGGAGGGAACTGAGATAGGATTAGGAGCGCAGAACATGTATTGGGAAGCCTCCGGAGCCTTCACCGGTGAAATTTCCCCCTTAATGCTCGCTGAGTTTTGCCAATATGTGATTATTGGTCATTCGGAACGTCGGGCTTACTTTGATGAGACTGATGAGAAAGTAAATCTTAAAATTCAATCAGCTTTATCCCACAATTTGAAACCCATTGTTTGCGTTGGTGAGACATTGGATGAGAACGAAGCAGGGCGCACGGCGGATGTTGTTTCAAGACAGATCAAGCAGGGCTTGGCCAGATTGGATATAAGTGATCATAACGATGTGGAAGGTAAAACCCCGCTGGTGATCGCTTATGAGCCGGTGTGGGCAATTGGTACAGGGCGAGCGGCAACTGCTGATGGGGCAAATGCTGTATTGGCTGATGTGATCCGGCCAGCGCTTGCTGATCTTTTTGGGACTGAGTTTGCCCAATCGGTTCGTATTCTTTATGGCGGCTCTGTGAAGGCTAATAATGCGGCAGAGTTTTTCTCCCAACCAGAAATTGACGGTGCGCTTGTTGGTGGAGCTAGCCTTACTGCACACGAATTTATCGCAATTACCCAGGCCGCCGTGGATTGAACCAATTAGCAAGTTTGTGGTGGCTCCTGGTGATAATGGGACCACTGTTGATCATTCAATCACGCTTGCATCGTGAATTGCAAGCTGTATTTCTGTTGATCACTCGCCGGGTCGATGTTTCTCTTATATTGGTTTCCATTTTATTTTTGCCTGGCGTATTGTTGCACGAAGCTAGCCATTACCTGGTGGCGCGACTTTTAGGTGTGCCTACCGGTAAGATATCTATAATCCCGAGGGTTCAAGACGACGGGCACTTACAATTGGGGTATGTGGAGACGACACATACAGATATCTTGCGAGATACGCTGATAGGCGTTGCGCCACTTGTAGCAGGTGTTCTCTTTATAGCGTATGTGGGTGTCTCGCAACTGGGATTACCTTTTATATGGGAGAACTGGGTGGGTGGCGAGTCATTGTCTTTATATAAAGCCTTACCCTATCTATATAATTCCGCTGATTTTTGGATGTGGTTCTACCTTGTCTTTGCAGTGAGCAGCACAATGATGCCCTCACGTTCTGACCGACGGGCATGGATGCCGGTAGCTATAATTGTAGTTATCCTCCTGACTCTAGCTTTATTGGCGGGCGCTGGACCTTGGATGTGGGGTAATTTAGCTTCACCATTAAATCAAATCTTCCAGGTTTTAGTGCTGGTTTTCGGGATTAGTCTGTTTATTCATGTAATTCTGGTTTTTCCATTATTGATATCACGTAAACTGCTAGTGCGTTTAACGGGGATAAATGTGATGTAATCCACACACCACATTTCGCTTCCTGCTGAGCACACATATTTTCGGAAAATCAAGAATGATGATGGAATTATGGTAGTGGATAACCTTGATTTAACACATTGATCATGAATAAATAACAATAAAGCGGATTCATCTCTGTCAAATTACTGGTAAAATAATGGCGGAGAAATCAATTTAGTCGTCGCGAATTAACCGTGATAAATCGGTTACCGGACTGGTGAATCGATATTACGCTCTGCGTCAGTATCTAATTTCTGGGCAGTAGGGATGTTAATGAACGCTTCGCAGAGGTGCAAAATCCCACGAGGTAGTTTTTGTTTAGTACTTATCTCCATTTGTCCTGGTTGGTATATCTCGCCTAGGGGGATTTAACTTGTGCCGCCAGTGGCAGCCTTCGTTGCATTCAATAAGATCACAAATCGTTTTATCAGGTTGAGATTAAATGTTATATAAGCTTGTGAGGGAAAACAATGGTAGATCAAACATTTAAAGACAAAGTATCCACTGAAGATGGTCGAAACTATATTCCGAAGTATATGGAATTGCACCAGATCTCCATGATCGATGAGGCATTGGGCACACTTGGAGATTATGGTGAGGTTCGATTAATTGTCGAAAAGGGGCGTTTAAGATTTCTTGTGACACAGAAAAGCTATGACGCTTTGAAGTGGCAGCCGGGATACCTGTCACGATAGGAGTTATTCATGGCTCTCTACTGGTATGCATTGCGTAGCAAACCACGCAAGGAAGATGTCGTATGGCGGCAGGTACAAACTCAAGGGATTGAGGTGTTTTACCCGCGCCTAAAAATTACCCCGGTAAATCCTCGCTCTCGGAAGCAGCGCCCATATTTCCCAGGGTATATGTTCGTTCAAGTCGACTTGGAGGAGTTGGGACTGGCTGCTTTTAAGTGGATGCCACATACATTGGGCTTGGTGAGTTTTGGTGACGAACCGGCGACTGTTCCTGATCATCTAATCCACACGATAAAAAGGCGAGTGCAAGAGATCGACGCGGCAGGTGGGGAGTTGTTTGACGGACTGTCCCCCGGTGATAAAGTTACTATCAGTGATGGCCCTTTTTCAGGATATGAAGCAATATTTGATGCACGCATCCCTGGAAGTGAGCGTGTGCGTGTGTTGTTAGAGCTGCTTAATTCCCAACGTCAAGTTCCGTTGGAATTGGATACACGGCAGATAAGTCAGAAAAAGAAACGGTAACAACGTCTGGATACTCGTGGGATTTGCTGATAAGCCGATCGAATGGGATGGGTGTCCTTGTGTTCGGTAGAAGGAATATCAATAAAACAATCCTAAATTAGGCAATTACCACCAGGCATGGGATTCAATAAATTATTTTCAACCGATAGTAGAAGATGTCGGAATGGCGGAGCACGCCTATTGGGTCTTTGATGGAATTATTAGTCTACGAAAGGAAAAAAATTAACTTCGAAGAATACACTTCGATACGGTAAACAAAAAATGAAAAAAGCACTAATAACAGGTATTACCGGACAGGATGGTTCCTATCTGGCGGAACTATTACTCTCCAAAGGTTACGAGGTGCATGGCCTGATACGCCGGGCCAGCACATTCAATACCCATCGAATCGATCATATCTATCGTGATCCACATAACCATAATGGGGTCAACTTGCGTCTACATTATGGCGATGTTGCTGCGACAGGCAACTTAGTTGAGCTGATCTACAACGTCCAGCCAGATGAGATTTATCACCTGGCGGCACAATCCCATGTCCGGGTTAGTTTTGATCTGCCCGAGTACACTGGCGATGTGACTGGATTGGGCACGATGCGTATCTTAGAGGCCATCCGCAAGAGCGGTCTCAATACGCGTTTCTACCAGGCCTCCTCGAGCGAGATGTTTGGCAGTGCCCATCCCCCTCAGAATGAAAATACCGCCTTTGAACCACAAAGCCCCTACGCGGCCGCAAAACTGTATGCTTATTGGGTGACGCGTAATTACCGCCAGGGGTACGATATGTTCGCCTGCAATGGTATTCTTTTTAACCACGAATCTCCGCGGCGCGGCGAGACTTTCGTCACCCGCAAGATAACCAGGGCTTTAGCAGCAATCAAGGCCGGCAAGCAAAAACGCCTTTTACTCGGCAACCTGGACGCCAAGCGAGATTGGGGCTATGCCCCTGACTATGTGGCGGCTATGTGGAAGATGCTACAGTATGACCAGCCGGATGATTTTGTTATTGGCACCGGCGAATCGCATTCGGTGAGGGAATTCCTGGACGAGGTCTTCGGATATATGGATATGGATTGGAATGATTATGTACGCATCGACCCGCGTTACTTCCGGCCCACGGAGGTGGATTACCTCATGGCAGACCCTTCGAAGGCGCGCAATGTGTTCGGCTGGGAACCGCGCGTATTTTTTAAGGATTTAGTGCGCATTATGGTCGACGCTGACCTGGAACTTATCGGGTTGGATTCCCCTGGGGAAGGGCGAAAAATCCTGGAGAAGCATCATGGTCGCTGGCACCAATGGGATAGCCAGGTAGTCAGTATGGGCGATCATTAAACCAAATTTACACGGGGAAAAAACTAATGAAACTATTTAAAGATATATTCAACAAAAATAGGGAAGATCAATCGATTATTGTAGTCTCTGGACTGCCGCGCTCGGGCACCTCGATGATGATGAAAATGCTCGAGGCTGGGGGAATCCCTCCTATGACTGACAAAATCCGCACGGCGGATGATGACAACCCCAAGGGATACTACGAATTCGAGCGCGTCAAGAAGCTAAAGGAGGATGATACAGCCTGGCTGGATGAAGCTCAGGGTAAAGCCGTGAAGGTCATCTCGGCTTTATTGACTTATCTTCCGGCTTCGTATAACTACAATGTCATCTTTATGGAGCGGGCCTTTGCGGAGGTGCTTGCTTCACAGCGGAAAATGTTGGTGAATCGCGGGGAAGACCCGGACAAGGTCAGCGAGGAGGAACTTACGCAGCTTTTCCAGAAGCATCTCAATCAAGTGATGAGCTGGATCGAGAGCCAGCCTAATGTCCATTACCTGGGGGTAAACTATAACCTCATGCTCCAGGAGCCTGATCCGTATGTCGATCAGATTAACAAGTTCTTGGGGAATACTTTAGTTGTCGAGAATATGGTGGGAGTGGTTGATCCTAAGCTTTACAGGCAGCGTAATTCTAAATAATATCGAGCGGTTTGTCGGAATAGTAATTCGTCCAAGGCGCATGTATGATACAGGAGTGACGTCTTTTTTATATGTTTCAAG
>DAOVXM010000497.1 GCA_030636125.1 Chloroflexota bacterium
GAGACTGAGTAGTTACTATCTTTTTAGCTAATCGTAATGATATATTACCACTTCAAATTCCATCAATAGATAATTCATTCGTGGTTTATGAATTTATATCAGATACCGGTTTCTGCAGGGACACGACCGGATTTCACTGCCTCGACCAGCGCCTGGGAATCACGCTCGGTCTGGTCGGCGTAAGCCACGGCGAAATCGCCAATCGCTTTAGGGAATGTGTTATTTTTGCCGATATAACTCCAGATGGAGGCTTCATCGCCTGTGCGGGCGTGGGCGCGCGCCAGGCACAAGCTGCACACTCCGAGATAGGTCTTAAAACTAGCCTCATCCATCCCCGGTACATCAGCCGAGCCTTTCATGTCTTTGAGCTGGCGCCAGTAGAAGTCAATGTCCGAGAACAGGGAGGTGTGCCAGCCCAGGAAGATGTCGCTGGTAGCCTGCATTAAACGCTGACCGATCACCACCCGTTCAGCATGACTCTCATAACTTCGTGTTCCTGTATAAGGCTCCAGGACCGATGGTCCGGCTTCTTTGAGCTGTAAAATCAGGGATTCATTTTCAGCGTTTCCCTGGAGCAGTACGATATAACAGCGAGTGCCAACACTGCCCACACCGCCTACCCGTAAGGCTACGTCCACAATACGATAGCGCTGCAAGAGAAAACGCCTCTCATCCGGTAAGCTATTCAGGTACTGTGTCCAGGCGTCCTCAATAGATTTTTCCGTGATTGCTTTGAGATTTATTTCACCAAAATGTTTTTCGAAGTTCATCTCACGGAAGGGCACAAGGAGCGGCGGGTCACTGATGATCCGTCGCCGTCCGCCATCCACGGTGGTGAGTTTCTCCAGGGTTTGCTGGTGGGTCTTCGAGCGCGCTTTTTTCACCATTTTTTGGGCGCGTTTCTCCCCCTTCTTGGATGATTTCGCATATATATCCAACACAGAGTCTGCGGGTATGTGGTAATACCACACATCCAAGGCATGCATCTGCGAGAAGCGCTCCATGCCGAAACGATAAGCATCAACGACTGCCTCAGCCATTTCCCGGCACTTCTTCTCACTAAAGTTTTTCTCGCGACCAGCGACTACTGCGCTGGCAGCCAGTCGTTTAAGATCCCACTCCCAAGAACCTGGGTAGGTTTCATCGAAATCGTTGATGTCGAAAACCAGACGCCGCTCCGGTGAGGCGAAGACGCCAAAGTTGGAAAGATGGGCATCACCGCATAGTACAGCCTGAAACCCCGTGACCGGTGTAGGCGCCAGATCAGACGTCATCACAACCGCCGACCCGCGCAAGAAGGCAAAGGGTGATTCCAGCATACGGCCGTACTTAATGGGTAAAAGTTGCTGTATGCGACCGACATCCTGTTCCTGGAGTAAGGCTATGGGATCAGGCCGGTCTGGGGCGGGAGCCCAATTCCCATGGCTGCTGCGTGGGGCTTGCTGGCGCATGGTTTTTCCGATTTTTGTTTGTTCTGAGAGTGTTGCTTTCATCAAATTCATCCTCCAAATAGGCATTTATCTTGAAGTTGCATAAAAACGAGCTTGGTCTTTATTGTACAACAGGGTGGCAATCGATGGTAGGGATTGCATACAGGTGGTTTCCGGTCATATGTATTGTTATCCTACCGGAGGCAACAATATGTGTAATAGATCGGACCACCCGTACTGTTTTTGATCAATGTGTTTGGGGCATGCGTAGGGTATCTAAATTAAATTATCAGTCAGCCCCACTTAAGGGGGCTGGTATAACCACACGGAAGCCAATGTGGTAGTCCTGGTAGCTGGGAGGATCCTCAAAATGGCGGTAAGCTGCCCTGGCAACGAAGGGATGACTACCCCACCAGCCGCCCTTTTCAATCTTAACGCCACCCCTCTCTGGCCCTTGAGGATCTACCATATCACCTGCTTCATAGTAATGTGTATCAAGCCAGTCCTGGATCCACTCCATGGCGTTTCCCGACATATCGTGGGCTCCAATCCAGCTTACACCATCAGGGTAACTGCCGACAGGATTGAGCCCTTGGCTGTCCACTATATTGGCTTTACTGGCATCCCAATCATCCCCCCAGGGGTAGGTGGGTGATGCAGGCCCCCGGGCTGCATACTCCCATTCAGCCTCAGTTGGCAAGTGACCACCGCGCCAATGCGCGTATGCTTGAGCTTCATACCAGGTGATACAAACTTGAGGATGATCGGGTGGTGGGTTGATTATGCATTTGAATGGCAGCTTTTCTAAATCTTTCCTGCTCAGCCATTTCCAGCCGTCTTCCGACCAGAACTCCTGCATCATATAACCGCCGTCTTCGATAAATGCTCGATAAGCAGCATTGGTCACCTCATATGTGTCGATCCAATATCCTGTCGTGAGCTCGACCTTGTGCTGCGGTTGCTCGCTATCGAGTTCACGCTCAGCCCAGGGCGGAGGCTCTAAATTGCTCGTGTCCCCGGTGCCCATCAAAAATGAACCCGGCGGCACCCAAACTTGTTCTACACCCTTATCATCCAAACGAGATTGTCCTGGGGCAAGAGTTGGGAGCGGGGTAGGTGGTGCCGGTGTTTGGTTAATACCCAGGGTGGATTATCCGCATGCCTAAGCTACCCAAAGCGAGGTCAGTGGGTTCAAACAGAAAAAATGGATTAGAATTATGCCTCCTTGAAAATCTCTTTCTGATATGCAAATGCCGGAAAGTAACTTGAATATAAAAGCGCCAACCCGGCATTTGCTAAAAGTAATTTGCGGTTTTGA
>DAOVXM010000087.1 GCA_030636125.1 Chloroflexota bacterium
ATTTCAGGGGACATGGTAGTTCACTTCTCCTTTCTACTTGGTCGTGTTTGGAGAAGGTTACCATGTCCTTTTCTATTCGCTGTTTTTCAATCTTGTAGCGCGACTTTGCGCTGTAATACTAGTTATCTTAACCAAGCCGTCGATATATACGATCGTACTTGACAAAGCTTAAAGTTTTCTGTCCTAGACCTAATCTTTCTTAACAGTCAGTTTGATGGAACACTATATGCCATCCATATAGATGTGGTGAAAGCGGTTAAAGAACTCGTCCTCAAAATCGATCCGGCGGTCAAACTCCCTGACGGATACTTCAAAATTCAATCCATTTTTCAACCCCTGGCGATGGCGGAGGTTCTCGCCGCTTTGAAAAAATTTCATATGGTCGTCTATCGTCTCGTTGCGACTCCCGCTCCAATAGAAGGACAACCAGGGGCCGATTACACCAACATGATCGAGCAGATCAGCATCTTGGACGATTTTGATGTCTGTTGAGCGAGCAGCGTTGTTTCGCTGGTTGTGATAACGAATGATGTTGCAGATAGCATTGAGCTCTGCGGCTGTGCACACAGGAGAGAGCAATTCCCTGGCTTTGCTTGCGCCGATTTCGTGATGAGGTTCTGTGCCTTTGCCAACATCGTGAAAGAGAGCTCCAGTATACACAATGTCGCGGTTGACGGGATCTTCGATTCTATCAGCCAGCCACAAGGCGATCTTGGCAGTGCGATGACCGTGGTAATACAACCAGTCTGGCTCTCTCCGTGTGTGCTCAGTTCTGCCGCTCATAACCTTCCAGGCGATTTTATCGATAAGATGGGAATCCAAAATGCACCTCTTCTAGCTGCCATCAAGGTTCCGAAGATAAATGATGAAATCAATATCACCAGGTGATTGGTGATACTCTGTCAGCAAAGCCGCTGCTTCAGCTCTATGCTGAGTCCCATGATTTACAATATGAAGCAGGATATGCCATAAGGTGTTTGTTTGCTCTTGGCCTTTGATACGCTTATAGCGGATTTGTTTTGAAAGATCCTCTTCCTGCAACCCGCCTAAGAACGCTCGCATCGATGCTTCTTCATCCCTCCAGGTTCGCTGCAGTGTATCCAGGTTGGTAATCTTTTCCTCCAACAACATCGCAGTAGGAGAAATCCCTTCTTGACAGCGCAAACGCCAGATCCACTCGGCGTTGAGGATATGAATCAAATTGCCAAGTAGGCTACCATAACTAAGGGTAGCTGGAGCACTGATTTGATGGTGACTCAGGTTTGCTACAGAACCCAGAATCCGGTCTCTGGCCCAGTAATTGTAGTCATAGAGCGTTAGGAGATCATTGACATTCATTCTACGTCCTCCATGTCCACTCATCAGCTTTCGGATCCCAGAACGAGCCCGCTTTTCCAATCCCCGAGGAGATCCCTGCCATCTCATCAGAACCTGGCCGATGTTGACCTCCCTTCGCCATCGTTCGTATCGTTGGAGATCTTCCATTGTGAATGGTCTAAGAGATACATTCATGAATTAATGTATCTCGACCTGGTAACCACTTGATGCTCACTGAGTCGCTGGCTTACTGGCTGATATTGTTTTCACCCAAACGTCCATTTCTTCTGTGCGACCTTTCAACTTTAAGTGGCGAGCTTCCATCCCCTCGGTATTAATCCCTGCTGAAATTCTGGTTTCATTGCTCAGCACTATTTCTCCCGTTGCTGCCTGAGAAGTAAGGCGCGCCCCGGCATTAGCCGTGTCTCCTAAAACTGTTATATCCGCCCCGCCGCCTTCTGAACTCACTGCACCCACAAACGCTATACCTGTATGCACACCAACCCCAACTGGTATCCAGGGTCCTTTTGGATTGTCATGGCCTGTGGCTCGTAGAATATCTTCTCCGGCCTCAACTGCAAGGGATGCATGCGAGTTTCCTGCAAAACCCGGTACAAAAAAACCGGTCACCTCATCACCGATCAATTTCTCCACAAATGCCTTCTTCTTGAACAGTACCTTGGTTGTCGCTTTATAAAAGCTATCGATCAGGTAGCTGAATTCGGCTGGGCTCATCTTTTCCGCGATACTTGTTGAGCCGCGCACGTCTGCAAAGAGTACGGAAACCTCGATTTCGGTACCACCTGGGAATTTACTGGCCGTTCTCTCACACACATTGCAGAGTTGAGGGTTGAGTTTGGATGGGGTAACCCCTAGAAACATGCGTGATAGCTTTCCGCCTATACCTTGAAACGGGTAGTAACACCATCTACAGCGTGGATCAGAAGGGAGCAATCTGACAAATGGGCGGAGGTATTTGTTCTCAAACCAAACTGGCTGAGCATAATCCGGTAACTTTCCAGTCGTCATATAAGTGTGCCACACCTTTTCAGCTATGGGATCATTTACAAATTGTTCTGGGTTAGTCATTAGTCAGGCTCCTATCATCAGATCATAGATTTTTGCAATATGTGCGGGTCTTGTACCGCAGCAACCACCAACAACGGTTGCGCCAGCCTTGAGCCAATTCTCAGCGTGTTCAGCGTAATTCTCAGGATCAAGTTCTAATCGGAGAGTAAGTAATCCATCTGTCTCTTCGTCTCCATCGAGAGTCCAATCTTCCGGTATGGGCGCAAAAGTATTGGCGTAACCACCTATCCACTGGGCTCCTGTTTCAGTTAATTGCGGTATGGCCACCGTAATGCTCTCTGGGGCGCAACAATTCACCAGGAAACCGGTAATCGGTAAATCTTCCAAAGCAGCAATAGCTTCGGGGATCGTTTCACCACTTCTCAGTCTGCCAGAGCGGTCTTCATGCAGCGTCCATGATACCCAGACCGGTTTGCCGGTTTGACAAGCGGCCTTAGCCGCTGCTCTTCCCTCGGCAGCACTCGACATTGTTTCGCAAAGCAGCAGGTCTACAAAAGGTGCAAGGAGTTCTGCTTGTTCTCGATAGAGTGGTTCAATTTCCTCATCCGCTCCCACCAAGTCGGGACGGTAGCTGCCCCGTAAAGGAGGTAAAGATCCTGCAATGAAGACAGGAAAATCGGCAGTTTGGCGAGCCTCGCTAGCCAGGGAACAAGCGAGCGTATTTAACTCTTCAAAGCGATCCTCAATACCTTCTTTCGCCAGATCTTTGCGAATAATGCCATAAGTGTTGGTGGTAATAATATCCGCTCCAGCCGAAATATAATCACGGTGAATCTGGAGGACCTCCTCTGGGGCCACAAGTAATGCATTGGCAGACCAGATTGAGTCTGGAACTTCTACACCCCGGAAGCGTAATTCGCGTCCCAGTCCTCCGTCAAGTAGGAGAGGTCTATCCGGAAGATTTATCGTTTGCACTCTATACTCCTTCAATAATGGTTCCCCAATTAAACTCAACGGGGCGCAAGTGGCTTGCCGTGAGCCACACGCCAGTCAGTCTACCATCTTGGATAATGCATCCATATCTGGTGGGTTCTCCCAATCAACAGAACCTTTTTCAAAACGATATTTCAATCTTGGTAATACTACTTCGTTCCAGGCGCGATTGAAATATTCATATGCTTCATCCCACTCCCCACCAGTACCCCATCCATCGTGGTAAAGACTTACTCGTGTCCGTTCATCATCCTCGGCAGAGAAGCGAATGATCACGTGTGTTCTTTGCCCTCTAACCTGTGGCAAGCTGGGTGGAGCATTCCAGGTGAACGAGAACATCTGCATCGGCTGGACCGCCAGCACTCGTAAGCCCTCACCCCCGCGCTCTCCTGGAGGGGCATCTAGATTGAAAAATATCTCATATGGGCCATCCGGGCGCAAATCGATATTGCACTCAGGTGCGAAAAAGGTCTTCACGCCTGCCTCCGTGGTCCACGCCTTCCAAACTTCTTTAAGCCCTGCGTTGACCACCACCTCGCCATGAATAAATTTTTCGCTCAAATTAGAAGTCATTAAATGCTCCTTTCCAGCGACAAGGTCTAGCGGAATAAACCTAGCCATTTTGAGAATTTGTCCATTGCTTGGGATAAAAAGTGAAGCCCCTCGTACGGTTATCTCACTAAACTCAATGCTTCAGCAATGTCTTCCGCTATCATCCTTCGCTTACTTTTCTCGATGAAGAATGCCGGCCCTGCCTGTAAGTAGGATGGAAGAACTCTCATTCCTCGGAACAAGTATTCCTGTCCTCGGATCTTGTACGTAGAACCAGCCGGAATCACTCTTCCCTCACCAGTCCTCTTGGCAATGTAGTTGACTGCCTTTATTGCGACATCCCCCATCAGCAAAAAGACCTCCACATTTGGAAACAGCGCCAGTTCCTTCTCCAGTATGAGTGAACATTCTCTAACGGTGACCGCCTTTATTCCGTATCCTGTTTTCCCACATTTTACTGCTGTGGTGAGGTATACACCCAGATCAAGTATATCCTGTATCGATGAGACACCGGCGCCGGCATCTTGGAATGCTTGTACGGTGGTCTGTTGAAACAACGGATTACCTTCCGCATAGTAGTAATCCTCAGAACTCGCAGGAGCAGCCTCTGAGATCATCACCATGTAGATTTTATCTGGTCTCACATCCACATTTGGGATGATGAAACTATCATGCCTTACGTCAGTACACGGATAATCTTTACATTCCAAGCATTCACTTACTCGCATTTCAACACTCCTTGTGAAACTGGATTGAGTGGCTCAGTAGGGTACATGGATTTTCTAGGCATCTCCCTCACAGAGTTCCTCCAATTTGGCGAATTCATTGATTTGCTCTACCATATCTTTATTTAGCTGACTGGTAGGCGTTTAAAAAATATTCGCGTTTCTCACCACCCAGCTACGTCGTTTTTGGCGATGAGTTTCGTAGGCCGCAGCCTCACTAGGAGCTCTCCTACAACGCTATTGCGTTTGCCATAAGCTTCAGCTTGTTCTTCTCCCATGTATCGTGCGGCAATTCTCCTGGCCCAATAGGCTAGCTCGCTTGGCTCATCGGTCATGCTGACAGTCCCTTCAACCACCACGAAGGCATAAGGAGGGCTTTCTTCATCAACGCATAGGCTCACTCGTGGATCATGCGCCATGTTTTTTGCCTTGACCGACTCGTGCCATGTCGTAAAAACCAATTCATCCCCATCCAGGTCAAACCAGATCGGTGCAATATGGGGACGGCCATCTTTTCGGACCGTAGCCAGTTTGCCTGTGTGGGTACCTGCCTTTAAAAATTCCTTCACCTCTAAGTCTGTCATATCTTGCATGCTTTTATCCTCATCAGAGTTAAATGACTATCAATGATTCCTTTCCATCTACTCTACCAATTGTTTGTGAGGCTGGCTAAGAGTCCATAAACGAGACCTGCTTCCCAGCCTGGTAAGTTGGTTGCATTATTATGACCTATGATGTGTGCAGACCTTCAAGCATTTTGTCTCTTGTGAGAATACGGGCGAGGAGACATTCTGCACATCGGGCTCTAGTGCAGTTGGGCCTAAATGCATCGGCGGTTTGTGTTATCTCCTGCCCAACTGCTTAAAGTGTTGCGCCATTATCTCCAAACTATAGAGTCATTTTCGCCGCGCAACACTAGTAATACGGCTGCTGTCTCGATAAGCTCAACCAGGCTATTGGTGAATCTTGCCGCTGGAGCGCCATCAACGATGTCATGATCGAAAGAGATGGTCAGATTCAGATATTGGCGGATGGTTATTTCGCCTTCGTGTACACCTGGCTTTTGAGTGATGCCGCCAACGGTAAGGCCCAAAGTATGCGTGGGGAGAAAACCGATACCCCAACCACCGCCTTTACCGAACATACCGACAGATGTGACCACGGTGGTTCCTTCCATGCGCTTAAACCAGAAAGGGTTCTTTTTTAACATCCAGAAGGTAAATAAGCGCACAAATCGGGGCAACTTTGGTGCTAATGCTATAAGTTTACCATGTTGTTGGCTCTTGTCAGGGTTGGACTGGATTGAGCGTATCTCATTGCTTATGTCCAGGGCGGACTTTCGGTTGGCAGAGCGGATGATGTGGGGGATGGCAACAGTGCCTGGTTGGGGCTCGATCATCGTGACCACATCTACATCGTGAAAGACCACCAATCGCCGGCGCCAGTCGGAGTAGGCTTGAACCCTCGGGTCTGATTGGATCGCCCTGGATAAGCTGGCCACGATAAAAGCTGTGAAGGAATACGAGCTGTTATTTTGGGCTGAGAGCTCCTGCAAGCGTTGGCGAGCCAGGGTTATATCCACCTCGACCAGTGCATAGATGATATGCCGACCCGTTCCGAGGTGACCGGCATCAACGACGATCTCTCTCTCTGGGGGAAAGGGCAGTATATCGTATGGATTCATGAAATTGATGCCTGTATTCGGTGCTGGGTTAGTGCTTTGTCAAGGATGAACGTTAAGTCCAATATTAGGAGATGGTTCCCTTGACAAAGCTTAAAGTGTTCCGTCCACAATCTATTCTTACTAAACAATCTTTTTTGACGGAACACTAATTCTGTCGCATCACCAACGGTAAGTATATTCGCCACCACATGGCTTCATCTGCGCCGATATCGGGCGCGGAACCGTGGGGCCGCGAGTCGCCATCCAGGTCGGAGTTCACCCCAGCTTCGATACCGGCGTCAATCGCTGCTGAGGCAAGCCCGATGTGGTAATTCCCGGTGTTAGGATCGATGAAGTCTGGGTCACCGTCTACCGGATTGGCACCCCTGATGCCGTCAGATTGGTTCGCCCAGAAGAGGGTGTGGTCAGTGAAAATGGTAGATGAGGCGGGAACCGTGTTGGTGATACCCCAGGTATGGCTAGTGACGATGGTATTGGTCAGGGTCAGGGTAACATAGCCGCTCTCTATGAAAACGCCATAACCTGTGCCGGAACCGGCCACGGTATTGTGGATCAGGGTGGCGGTCAACGGAGCGCCATCGTATGCGAAGATCGAAAGACTCCTATCGCCGCTGTTGGCAATGATGTTATTGGTCATGGTCAAGCCACTCTCACTACCGTTTACTAACTGGATGCCGGTGGAGGTGTCATTGTTCACAACCTGGTTGGAATCGAAACGTGAGTGGCTGTAGCCGAGGTAGACGGCATGGGAACCGTAGTTGCTCATCACCTGATTACTCGCGAAGTTACTGGATGCGCTCCATTGATAGATGCCGGCACCATAGCCGTATCCACTGCCGTTGGTGCGATTTCCCTGGATGTGGTTGCCCACAATGGTCCCTGCAGCTCCACTCCCGCCAATCGCAATGCCGCCCCCCCAGCCTGCGAGTGAATCATGTGTGGTGGCGGTGTTGCTTAGTATCTGGTTGGATTCGACCAGGATCTCATAGGGGAAGTACAAGTGAATGCCGCCTCCCAGGCCGCGCTCTCCCAGGCTGGCCGTATTGCTGATAATCAGGTTGCCCGAGATGACCGTACCGGTTGCATACGAGGCAGCGATGCCACCGCCGGAGGCAGAGCGGCTGCTTGTCGAAACCGCTGCCACGTTGTCGGTCACAATATTATTGATGATGGTCGGGCGAGCATTGTGGATAAAGATCCCACCGCCGCAGCCATCTGACTGACCGCCAGCGGGTGGGCAATGGGCGGTCACGCCGCTGGCATCCCCACCCGTGATGGTCAGGCTCTCGAGTGTAGGAGTGATGCTCCCTCCGCTGATCGAGACCACCCGCCCTTGCCGCTTAGCATCCAGCGTACTCGGGAAAGTGTCGGGGTCCCACAGGGAAAAATCACTGTTGTAACCACCGCGGATGGTTACTGTCTTGCTGATGTAGACCACTTGGGTCATCGTTTCTCGAGCCTGGACACCTGTGTAGACCCCTGTGGCGACGAGAACTTCATCACCGGTAATAGCCAAATCCACGGCGTGCTGCACAGTGGCGCAAGGCTGGAGGGACGTACAGGGGTTGTTATCGTCTCCGTTGGGCGGGGGTGCCACGTAAAGCGGTCCGGGATTAGCCCAAACACTTTGAGCCGATAGACCCATCACAAGCAACCAAAATATTGTCCCAACTGCTGCTATAATTACGGCGGACGCAATATATAAAATACGCTGGCGTTCGATCATCTTGCATCTCCTTACTGCACATCATATTGTCGAATAATCAACGGCTTACTGGTATTCCTATGGGAAATAGTTCAATTTTGGATGCCCGATCGCATTCAAGCAAGCGGTCAGGTGCACACATCCGATACTGCATAGCTCTCAGGAGCTCTTCGTGGCAACATAGAGATGCACGCTCCCATATCCTCCGATTTCATTATCCGTATATACAAAGCCTGTACCTTCGAGCAGGTTTCCCATATTTCGAATGATATCCCCAGCACTTGCCCAGAAGCGCGTGGATTGCATACCCAGCCAGTTTTGATCCTTGGGGTAATTGATGTC
>DAOVXM010000210.1 GCA_030636125.1 Chloroflexota bacterium
AGTAATGTCTCGAGCGAGCACCATCGCATGGGTGACGTCTCCATCCTCATCGGCGATAGGGTGGATAAAAACCCTGAACTCACGACCATTGTTTTTCTCTCTGAACGCAACGGGGGTTTCTGACTCGATCGTCTCCTCCAAGTAGGCTCGCCTTTCCTCAACAGTTTCAGGATCTAAAAAGTCGAGGATGTTTTTCCCCGCTGGATCATCGATGCCAAGCCTATCACGCGTTGTTTTATTCATGCGTATGATGGTGCCATCGATCTTTATCAGTAACGATATGTAGCTGTCAACGTCAACTCCCTGGTAGGGGAAACAATGCTATATGTTGACTGAATACTTGTTTGTGGATGTGTTCACCACTCCTCGAAGTATTCGACATCAATGGCAAAAATTATAGCTCCACCCACGATGACCGGTGTGGCGACTGGGGCTGGAAGCGGAGCTCCATCCATTGGTGCGGTGAAATATGCTTGTCGTTGGCAGAAATTTTGTTGAATGACTTCTAAAGTAATATCTTGCTGACCTTCACATAATCCAACTAATAGGATACCTTCTTGCTGACCCAGGAATGTGCCTGTACTTGGTAATTGGAAGACGGTCAAACCCATATCACTTAGAATTTCCACTGTTCTTTTTACATCTTGAGATTGAAGGATGACTGCTAAAAGCTGGCAAATTGAGGGATTGTTCTTTGATGGGGACGGATTTTGGTTCCGGGTATTTTCAGGCTGTATTCTCCCACGGTGATGCTCTTCTTTTATTTGTCCAATTATAAACTTAGATGAGCGTAAGTTTCGCATAGCGGGTTACCCTTCACATTTACATGGTAAGCTTAAGCTGTCTCTACTTTGAATTTTACCTGTTAATTCAGCTCAATTCAAGTTGGTTTTTTGGGGAATTAATGACACAAATTGGGGAGCAGGGTCATCAACCACAACTGTTTGCCCATCGGGAAAGGTGACGATTGTGTTCTGTTTCCCTCGCAGAACGCTGATCCCCAAGTATTTTACTGTAACAGGCCAGGGAAATGGGTTGAGACCGGTCAGGTGGACCTTCCTTGAAGAAATAAAGCGAACTCCTAGGGTGTCAAGGAATAATCCCAAAGGGGCTATGCCACTGACTGCGTTTCGTTCGCCCGAACCTTGGCCTGTATCAGCATGATAATATTGTTGGAAAGCTCGTTTACCCTTGAGTGTACGGATAATTGTTTTCATCAGGCGATTAACCAATTCCGCCGCTTCTTCCCTGTATCCATAATTCAACAGCCCTTCACCGATTAGTACATTCCAGGGCAGGTGGACGTTATTACACAGCTCCTCCGGTATATTCTCAGGTTGATCCGGGCAGGCGGGGAGACCAAATGGATGCCAGTATCGTTCTGGAGAGGTGATTGTCTCACCAACTAGCATTTCAGCACGTCTTTCGTTGGGGATACCAGCCCACATAGGTAGCAGATTAGTCAGGTCTTGGGTATCGTAACCTACGCTATTTACAATTACCTGGACATTATCAGTTAATCCCTTAAACTCAAGTTGTTCCAGGCTGGAATACACGAACTGCCCAGTCAGTGTTCCATAACCATGGACCCAACTGAATTGGTCGGCTTCAATCCGTTCGATGCGGTGTTGGCCTGAGATATTCTCTCCATGAACGAAGACGCTAGGCCGCAGGGTGATCTCAGCATCTGAGTGCAGGTGGATCTGGAGACGGATGGGTTGGTCGAAGGAACGCTGGATGGATAAGATGCCGGAGCCTGATATTTGGCCGATAAGCTCACCGCTTTGACTGTTATGAGTGTCCCGGTCCCAGTAAAGGTACGAGCCAGCCTTTTCACTCCAGGTATTCTCGAGGGCAACGCGCAGATTGTCCTGTATAGATAACAAAGCAGCGACAGGCTCGGTGCGCTCTAGTAAGGCGGCAATAGCGATCAAAGACTGGCATTCTCTAAACAGGAAAGCGCATAAAGCAGGGCTTTCTACCATCGAGATGTCAACACCCTGCGCCCATTCTGCCCAACGTGAAAAAACCGGGTGATCTTCAAGACCTGCCTGGGTGGGATGGTCCCATTCAGGCACGCCATCTCCATCCCGGTCGCGTTCAGGTGTAAACCAGGCGTAGAAGAAATCCAGCAGCTGTGGAAATGTATCCTCCAGAAAGGCGCGGTCCTCGGTCGACTGGTAAATCCGCCAGGCGAGGCTGGCCAACAGCGGGGTTGCTAAAAAGCGGCAGCGTTGACCTCCTAATCCAGGCTTCCAATCCACGCTTCCATCTTCAGTTTGTGAAGATAAGAAATTGTGTACCAGACCTTTCGCGAGCTGCGGCGCGCTGGGTAAGATGACGCCTGCCAGATAGTAGCTCTCCAGCGGAGGTTGGCCATTCCAGAGATAGTTATAGTCGCTTCCATCACCCTTAAGGGAAAAGCCTTGATCGGGTTGGCGGGTTAATACAAATGACGGCTCTTGTAGATTGTTGGTGGGCCCTAAAAACAAGTTGAGAGCCAACTTCTGAGTAAGGGCGAAGGCGGTATCCCAATCTGGGTCTCCGGTATAGACCTCTACCAAACTGGCGTTTGAAAATTCTATGCGGGTGATTTCAGCGTCCCACGCACGAGCCGCGATACCTCGCGCTAGGCTGAAGGAGTGCTCCTGTTCATCTAAAGCGGCGTGACTGAAGGTGTATTGGTGAGAACTTCCTGTCGGAAGCTCAATATCCAACCTGAGCGCAGGGAAAGGACTGCTGATGGCCTTCGGGCCTCCAGTTAGAAATACCAATGGGGATAGGCCATCGGTTTGGCTGGATAGGCAAGGGGCATTTTCTATTTCAGCGGGAGCCATGCGCTGACCTTCTGAGGGAGTGAGCTGGGCTACCAGATCTAGTTGGATATTACGGGGGAAGCGGCCGTTATTGGTAATTGAAATACGTCCGGCAAATGCCTTGGATAGGGGAACCCAATATTCGATTTTTACGTCTATACCTTGAAATGGAGAAAAGTCCAGGTTTAAATAATTTGGGAAAAATTGTTTGATGCTTGGCATTACAGCAAAACTGGCTGGATCACTTAATGTAATGTCATCCTCCGTGAATAATGGAAAAATTCGTAGAGAACGCGCCCTTAATCCGAAGGTTGTGTACAACGCCACAGCAGGAGGATCTCCACCTCCGAGCTGTAATTCCCATATTTGATCGTCGCAATAATCCGTGGGGCTAAGCCGTGCATCGGCTGCCAGGGTAAGCGATAACGGGTCGCCTGATTGCAGATTCCATACACGCATAAGCCCATTGTATGGTAAGTTTTCAGATTGGTCAAAGGTTTTGGCAAGGAATTTGCACGAAATTCTTTCCTACGGAAGATTTTAATGAGCAGTTACGAAGGTAGTTTTATGCTAGAATCGGGGGTGATTCAGGGAAGAAGACCCACTGGATCACGCTATCCTCTATATAAATAGGAGTCGTTTATGTCCCCCATCCCTTCAACACCGCGTGGTATGTATTTTGAAGAATTTGAAGCCGGCCAACGTATTGTCACTGGCGGGCGTACGGTCACGGAGAGTGATATCGTCAGCTTTGCTGGGCTATCAGGCGATTTCACCGCCATTCATACTGATGCAGAATTCTGCAAAACTACGCCGATTGAACAGCGTATCGCCCATGGATTGTTAGTTATGTCGATTGCCTCTGGCCTGGCAGCCCAGACGGGTGTCCTTGAGGGTACCGTGCTTGTTTTCCGGGAGATCAGTAATTGGAAATTCGTCAAACCGGTATTTATCGGAGATACCATCCATGTCGTGATGAATGTGATCCAGACAAAAGAGTTCCGCCGGATTGGGGGCGGCAATGTAATCCTTGAGTTAGATGTTAAAAATCAGAACGATGAAACAGTGATGAAAGGAAAGTGGGTGATGCTTATGGCTTTACGCCCTGAGTAGGTTCCCCAAAATAATATATATGTCTGATACACTTCCTCCTTCACCTGAAGAAGAGCTAACCCCAGAAGAAAAGGTTAGTGATCGCTTTCGCCGTTTGCTGGCAGAGGACGGGGACGGCGAAAACGCACTTCTGGATCAACTCGAACCAGCTTTGCAAGCTCAAGCTGGGGATCGATCGCGCCTAAGTGAAAGGGAATCGGACGAGGAAGGATCAGATATAATAGCCGAGGCAGAAATATCAGGACAAGCAGACTCTCCAGAAAAGAACTCGGCGGATTTATTCACTGAGGGTGGTTCGACATCACCTGGAGAAGTTCTGGCGATTGCATCTGCTGAGGAGATGGCTTTAGAGGTGGGTGAGCGGACCAAGTTGGAGATTGGGGAGGATGAAAAAACTAGCGGCGCAGATGAAATGGGCCCAGGAACACCTTCCCAGCCAATCGAGTCTGGAGAGAACAGTATGGATCCAGATGGTATCCTAGACGAAGAAGACACGCAACCGATCGCGATCAAACGCCCTGCAATAGCCACCGTTCCAATCCACGAGGCTACCTCAACCAAGCCCCCGCAGGAACTCGACGAGTACGGCTTCCCCTTACCGCGGCGAGTAGAAGAGGTTGACAGTCAGGCAACCCGAGTAACCCCGGCAGCCTACACTGCTGCTGCGGTGCAAAATAGGTCACCCGATGTCCCGCCCCCAGCCTACCCTGGACAAGAGCGGGGCTATGCAGCGCCACCAGACTCCGGCGGGATTACGGGAAGGGACATACGTAAGGGTCTGGGCTGTTTTCTGCGCATAGCCGTTTTGGGCGTGTTCTTGCTCGCCCTGGCTGTATTATGCAGCGGCTCGTTCGTCCTTTACGAGTATTACAATATTGCCCGAGATTTGCCCAATGTAGCGGAATTGCGTAAGAACGCCTCCCAGTTCGAAACTACGCGTATCTACGATCGGAACGGCAATGTGCTCTACGAAATCCTTGATCCTAACGCTGGCCGGCGCACCTATGTAACCTTAGGTAAAGTCTCACCTTATTTGGTGGCAGCCACGATTGCTACCGAGGACAAGGAATTTTACTCTCACCCCGGCTTCGATGTATTTGCGATCATGCGCGCTTTCTATCAGAATTACCAGGGAGGAGGTACGGTTTCCGGCGCCTCAACCATCACGCAACAATTAACGCGTAACTTGCTCTTTACCCCGGAAGAACGCTCTCGACGGACATATGACCGCAAAATCCGGGAGGCTGTCCTAGCGGCCGAAATTACGCGCGTCTATTCCAAGGACGAGATCCTGGAGCTATACCTGAATGAGAATTATTACGGTAATCTAGCCTACGGGGTTGAGGCGGCTGCCCAGACATATTTTGGCACCACGTCGGATAAGTTGACCCTCAGCCAGGCAGCTTTCCTGGCCGGATTGCCGCAGGCGCCTGGGGTTTATGATGTTTACACCAACCCGGACCTTACACTCAAGCGTCAGGAAGATGTACTGGTCCTGATGTACGAGGCCAGCCAAGAACAGGGCTGTATATATGTCAGCAACAGCCCACAGCCCATCTGCATGGACCCCGTATCGGCTGCCTCGGCTGCCGGCGAGTTAA
>DAOVXM010000178.1 GCA_030636125.1 Chloroflexota bacterium
CAGCCATGAAACCCATCGCCACTACCCTCACACCTCAAGAAACGGTAGACCTGGCACATGGCGAGGAGACCCAGACTCGATACGAACGATCGGATTTCTGCCCCGTGCCCCGCGCGGTTCCTGTCTTGGAGGCAATGGTGGCATTTGTGCTGGCAGATTCCTTGCTGGATAAATTGGGCGGCGACTCGCTGGATGAAATTCGGCCTCGCTTTGAGGACCTTCGTCGAGCCCGCCTATCGGATTTATCCATCGACGGGGATGAACATATATTCTGGCCGGATTGACCCGGCAGAAGTACGCATGCACAAACCTGCAACCCACAGCGCTTTCCCCCTCATCTTCCTTTACGGGCCTCCCGGCAGCGGCAAAAGCTCGCTCGGTCGATTGCTGGCGAGCAACCTGGAGCGCCCATTCTACGACCTAGATGAAATCATCGAAGCCCAGGCCGGCATGCATATCCATGAAATTTTTACCAGTGAAGAGGAAAGCGGTTTCCGCGCCCGGGAACGAGCTGCCTTGGAAGGATTATTAGATCACACATCTGGTGTGGTTGCCCTGGGGGGAGGCGCGCTATTAGACACCGAAAATCGCCAGCAAGTAGAAGCGAGCGGACGTGTGCTGTGTTTGCGAGCGCCGGCAGAAACCCTGCATAACCGCCTTCAAAAAACTTCCACCCAGCGTCCACTCCTGCGAGATGAGGCCGATGACTCCCACGATAGAGAGCAATTGTTGGACTTGTTAGCGCAGCGGTCCGCTCACTATGACTCTTTCCCTCTACAACTGGACACCAACTCCAATTCTCCTGAACGTGCTGCCTGGGATGCACAGGTGCGCCTGGGCTTTTTCCGGGTAAGGGGCATGGGGCAGGGATATGACGTACGCGTTTTACCCTTTGGTATAGAGGACTTAGGAGGTACGCTGTTGGAGGTCGGGCTGCGCGGCCCGTTGGCGCTGGTCACCGACGAGAACGTCGCAAACTATTACGCTCCGCAAGTGATGGAAACGCTGCGCACGGCGGGACTCCCCGCCCAGCTCATCCGCATCCCTCCAGGCGAACGTTACAAGTCCATGGAAACCATAACCCAGCTTTGGGAAGGATTCTTAAGCGCAGGGGTAGAGCGGGGCAGCACTGTGATCGCTTTGGGAGGCGGCATAGTGGGGGACCTGAGCGGGTTTGCAGCAGCTACGTTTTTACGCGGTGTGTCTTGGGTTGCCCTGCCAACAACGCTCCTGGCGATGGTTGACGCCAGTCTGGGAGGAAAAACTGGTGCCAATTTACCCCAAGGCAAAAACCTGGTGGGGGCATTTCACCCTCCCCACCTGGTGTTAGCAGACCCGGTGACCTTATCCACCCTCCCAGAGGTCGAGTTGCGCAACGGGTTAGCTGAAGTGGTCAAACACGGTGTTATTGGTGATGTGGCGTTATTTGATCTTTGCGGTCGAGGCTGGCAAGCCCTGCAGGCGGACTGGGATAATGTTGTGCGAAGAGGTATGGCAGTCAAGATCAAAATCATCGAAGAGGATCCATACGAAGGAGGCCGCCGGGCAGCCCTCAACCTGGGTCACACGATCGGCCACGCGGTGGAACTGGCTTCAGACTATCAACTGCGGCACGGAGAAGCTGTGGCGATCGGTATGGTCGCCGAAGCTCGCCTGGCCGAGCGGCTGGGCCTGGCGAGTTCTGGTCTGAGCGAGACCATCGCGGCGACCTTGAACGAACTGAGCCTGCCCACAGAAATCCCCGCCGGTCTGGACCGCCAGACGATCCAAAGGGCAATCCGAGTGGACAAAAAGCTCGCCAAAGGGAAAGTCCGCTTTGCGCTGCCGGTACGCATAGGGGAAGTGAAGACCGGCCTGGTGATCGAGGACCTGGAGGAGCAATTATGGACCCTGTTTTAGTGCTTCACGGCCCAAATATGAACCTGTTGGGGCAGCGCGAACCAGAAGTCTACGGGCACCTGACGCTGGCCGATATTGATCGCCGATTAGTGGCAAGCGGGCAGGAACTAGGTTTAGAGGTGCGCACCTCCCAATCTAACACTGAGGGGGCACTGATCGACAGACTCCATGCAGCAAGAGACTGGGCTGCGGGAGTGGTCTTCAATCCCGGGGGCTATACACATACTTCAGTCGCTTTACGGGATGCGGTGGTCGCCATCGAGTTACCGGTGATAGAGGTACATTTGTCGAACGTGCAAGCTCGTGAGGAATTCCGCCGCCACTCGATGATCGCACCAGTCTGCGTGGGCACTATCGCCGGCTTCGGCTGGCGCTCATATCTCTTAGCTTTTTTGGCCCTGAAAGAGATTATCAGGCCAAGCGGATGACATCAGCGGGAACTTAGTATCAAAGGTACCAGGACTCGCCAATTAATCTGGAATGACCAGACCTGCGACCAATCGCCCGTACCGGCAGTTGTGGTGGCCCGAACCCGCCAGTAATAAGTTCCCCCTCCCAGTGGGCTACCAGGGGTAAAAGTTGGCGTAGACGTAGTTCCGCCAGCTGACAGTTCGTTGAAATCCGGGCTTGCACTGATTTCAATTTCGTAGATAGGATCAACTCCAACGAGCGCCCAGCGAAAAGCAGGTGGGTCATTCAGCATCACTTCCCCATCAATGGGTGATATGAGCTGCGGGGCTGGTGGCGGCAGGACGGTACCCTCAAAATAAGCGATCAGCGCAGTGCTATGGCGCGCCAGCAAGGAAAGGAGTAATCGATAAAAACAACCGCGGTTCCAATAGGGACACTTCCACCGGTCGGAGAAGTTCCAAAGAAGATGTACGCCCAGGTCATCCGGCCTGAGCGCTATGGCGACCCACGTAGGGCCTTTCAGGTTGAGATGGTTGACGTGCCCGCACTTAAACCGCATGAGGTGTTAATCGGCGCTATGGCGGCTGGGATTAACTACAATAACGTCTGGGCCGCACAGGGCATCCCGATAGATGTGATCCGTATCCGCCAGAAAATGGGTGAACCCTATGACTTCCATATTGGCGGCAGCGATGTGGCAGGTATCGTTTACGCGGTCGGTGATGCTGTAGATAACGTTTCCATCGGGGATGCAGTGGTCGTCCACCACGGCTATTGGGACCTTGATGACCCCTGGGTTAAAGCTGGTAAAGACCCCATGCTGGCGCCATCGGCAAGGATCTGGGGATACAACACCAACTTCGGTTCCTTCGGTCAATTTTGTGTAGCGCAGTCTCACCAGGTGTTGCCCAAAGCCTCACACCTGACCTGGGAAGAGGCTGCTGCGCCGACACTCGTTGGTACAACGGCTTACCGTATGCTATTCGGCTGGAAAGGCAACATGCTAAAAGAGGGGGATGTTGTGCTCGTCTGGGGCGGTTCCGGTGGACTCGGCAGCCAGGCAATCCAACTGGCTACGGTGCACGGTGCGCGCGCCATAGCAGTTGTCTCGGAGGACGACCGCGGTGAATACTGCAAGAAGCTCGGCGCAGTGGGTTATATCAACCGCCGGGACTTCTCTCATTGGGGTATACCCCCACATTGGACGGATACTGACGGGCAGAAGGAATGGGTAGCTGGGTGCAGAGCTTTCGGCAAGGCTATCTGGGAGGTATTGGGCGAACAGCGTAACCCCAACATCGTATTCGAACACCCTGGTGAATTAACCATACCGACCAGCATATTTGTCTGTGAAGCGGGTGGCATGGTGGTCATTAGTGCCGGGACCACGGGCTACACAGCCTCCGTGGATCTGCGTTACCATTGGGTGCGCCAGAAACGTCTCCAGGGCTCGCATGGAACGAATGACCAACAGGCGGCAGCCTACAACCAATTGGTTATTGAAGATAAGATCGACCCTTGCCTGGGTCAAGTCTACGCCTTCGAAGATATCGGTCAAGCTCACTATAACATGCAGCAAGGCAAAACAGTCTTCGGAAACAGGGTGGCGCTAGTAGACGCGCCACAGCCCGGATTAGGAAGAAAATTGGAGTAATTTAGGGTATAATGTCGACTCGATACCACATAAGCGTGGGATGTGAACATAAAGATCACTCCCATAAATTTATTACACAATATAGGAGATATAAAATGAGTGAAGTACCTGTACAACTGATCGTAGCAGCATTCAAGGATGAGAAGGCCGCTGATGAGGCCTTGAAAGCGCTCAAGCAAGCCAAGAAAGACAAGCTGATCCGCATCCAGGACGCCGCCGTAATCCGCAAGGACGAAAAAGGCAAACTGCATATTAAAGAGACGGCTGATGTAGGCGGCGGCAAAGGCGCCGCCTTCGGTGGTGTGGTCGGTGCAACAATCGGTCTGGTGGCTGGGCCCTTGCTGGTAGTCCCTGCTGTGGTAGGCGCATTAATCGGCGGCCTGACAGCTAAGCTGGTTGACACCGGCTTTTCGGATGAACGCCTGAAGCAGATTGGCGAGGGGCTGGAGCCGGGCTCCTCGGCTATTATCGCGGTTGTAGAGCACAGATGGGTCGAAGAGGTGCGCAAAGAGATGGAAGAGGCTGGCGCTGATTTGATGACCGAGGCGCTCAAGGCTGACATCGCCGAACAGCTCGAAGCAGGCCATGAAGTAGCTTACACAGCTATTTCCACCCAGGAGGGCTTTGCTGCCAAGCGCGTCGCCGGAAATGAAGAAGAGGTCGAAGTTGGAGCGATCTTCGTAAGCGACGATGAGGTTGTGGGTGGACGCTATGTCGCCACAGAGAAAGGCTTTGCGGTGATCGCCGCTGAAGCCGACGCGGAAGGCGTTACCGTCGTTGAAGCGGAAGGCACCTTTGAAGACGAAGAGGGTGAAGAAACTGCTTCCGAGGAAGAGAAATAATCACCATCTAATTTATGCACCCCAACTCAATTGGGTTTGCATTCCAACAATTTATCAACTCTAGTTACTGCCCCCTTACTCTCAGGACAACTTTCGGTAGCAAGGGGGCTTATATTTTTAAGTGAAGCATAAGTATCACTCATAACAACAACTACTCCCTTTCCTACTCAAACCACCCTCTTCTAAGGTGTCAAACAATAATATCGTGTAATCTAATCCAGCAAAATCCCCGTACATCTCTAACCAAAAAATACTAAACCCAAAGTACAATTACATTGATGAAATCCTATTTCGATGTTCACAGCCTGCCGGTGCAGATGATCTTAAGCTTCATTGGGGTGGTTTTACTGACCGTGGCGGCTGTGGGAATACCTGCAATTTGGCTCATCCGGGATCAATTGGATCGCCAGGCCTGGTCGCAAGTTGACCAGGGGCGACGTGCTGCGTTGGCCCTCTATGGGGCTAAACGAAGCGAGATGGAGGACCTGGCAATGCTTACTGCTCAGCGTCCAACGCTACTTGAGTTATTAGAACAGGAAAATTGGGACGCGCTAGGGGATTACTTGGGGACGCTCAAGACAGGCGCTGGACTAGACCTGGTGGTCGTGTGCAACTCTTCCCACGAAACCATCGCATCCACGGACTCATCCCTCCCCATTGATCCTTGCTACACGTGGGCTAACGGCGCATATCAGGTACTCTCTACAGTATCGTCCCCTAAGGTATGGCTCACCGCCACCCATCCCGTTGAGCGTGCTGCTGGTGGTGCGGCGGAGGTGCTGGTCGGGGTGGTGTTGGATGACGATTTCACATCTCAGATGCAAAACGAGACCGGGTTAGACCACACCATATGGGCAGGTGACCAACCCGCAGCAACTAGCTTTGCCATAGGTATCGAGCATTTTAATCTAGACTCCCACCAAGATATATCTTCCAACGCCGCCGAGGAGAGCGTTTACAGCACTTTCGAATTCGCGGGTCAACCCTATTAACCAATGGTGCTAGTTACTTTTGTTCAAATGTCGTATTTTATGTGACGAAAATAGGCTTTTTTGATCCCATGTGTTCAATTTTCGAGCAAAAATGTGCTTCCAGCAAGTCAACTGAGCGATTTTTACTCAAAATAAGCCATAGATCGCACATGTCGCTGCCTTTTAAGGGTCACTTGACCCTTAAAACTAGCACCAAAGGTTATATAAAGACCTAAAGCAATTTGGACTATAGATATTAATGCCCACCCTAGCCAACTGGTCCTAAAATATC
>DAOVXM010000222.1 GCA_030636125.1 Chloroflexota bacterium
CATAGTTGGTGATCCAGAGGTAGGTCGTGCTGGAGCCAAATTTTCTGCTCGCTAGCTGTCCGGAGTCTCTTACATCTATGCAGGCAGGAGCTCTCACATCTCGATGGGTTAGGTTTGCCTGTGAAGATGGAGCGCTCTCCGCTTTCAGCGACCAGGAATTCTCCGCAAAGAGCCCCTGTAAAACGATTAGTACTCGTAAATACAAGGTGCTGTATGTACGAATTCTTTCATTTTAGCTTGACTTTATTACGAAATTCGGTACAATGGGACTATGTTAGACGATATGGATCGAGAAATTATCTCCTTGCTGCAGTACGATGGCCGCCTTCCCTTTACACAGGTGGCCACCTCGCTAGGTATTACAGAGGGGGCGGTGCGCCGTCGTGTTAAGAGATTGATCGATCGCGGGACGTTGCAAATTGTTGGTATCGTGGAGCCAGAGGATTTAGGGTGGAACGAGGCTGCCATGATTGGGATCACTGTCCAGAGCAACCGGATTGCAGAAGTGGCCAATGAAATTGCCCAATTACCTGAAGTATCTTATCTGTTTCAGGCTGCTGGTGAGTTTGATTTCTTTGCCGAGGTTTTCTGCAGGGATAGAGAGCACTTTGTTTCTTTCCTCAACAATAAACTACAGAAAATTCCTGGGGTAGAGCGCACCCAATCTTTTATGATTCTCAAGATGCACAAGCTGTCATACCGCTGGGGTGAGACTGAGCCGCCCAAGACTCACCGTACAATCCCAGTCCATCCTGACGGGCAGGAAGTGATGCCATAGTTCAGACGACAGGTTTATCTTCGTGCAGTCGTAGGTAGATGTGATGTTTGAAAGCCATCAATCAAACTTGATTCCTGAACTTGTCCATCAAAAATCAGTCGAAATCCTCGCAGAAATCGGCTTTTGTGTGCCGGAGGAAAGCGCGCTGGCGCGCCTCGAGGGGGCGGGCTTCCCCGTCGATTGGGACGCCCAAATGGTGCGGGTAATCCCTGAGCTGCTGGAGACAGCCCTGTCTACATTGCCCCATGAGGTAAGGCTTTACGACCGGGCTGGGAAAACGCCTGCTCCATATGATAGGCGCTCATGTTTTATGGGCGCGGGAACACCGGTAAATGTGCTTGACCTGGATACAGGGGTGCGGCGTCCAGCAACTCGTAAAGATGTCGAGCAGTTGGTGAGTTTGCAGGATGGGTTGGAAGGAGTGGATATTGTCCGCCCAACGGTAACTGCTACGGATGTGGGAGAGTGCTCCGATCTGGTTGAGATTGCTGAACTGCTACGCCACACCACCAAGCCGGTGGTACACCGAACGCTTTCCCCTGAGAGGGTTGAGGCGGCCGTGGAGATGCTGGCTGCGGTGGCGGGTGGGGAAGACGCCTTCCGTGCCCACCCGAACTTCGCCACCCTGTACTGCCCGTTAAGCCCGGGCTACTTCACGCCTAAAAATGTGCGCTGTATGCTGCGCTGGGCTGAGTATGGGGTTCCCATCACTTTGCTCAGTATGGCGATGGGGGGCGCTTCGGCACCGGTGACGTTATTGGGAGAATTGGTGGTCATTAACACTGACATTCTGGCCTGGGTGGTTGCGTTGCAAATCCTCTATCCGGGCACGCCCTTGCTGTACGGCAGCGTATCGGCGGTGCTTGATATGCGCACGGGGTTATTACCTTTGGGCGCTCCTGAACGAGGATTGATCAACAGCGGCGCGGCCATGATGGCACGTTTCTATGGTATCCCGTCCATGTGCGGTGGTTTATCGTCGGATGCTAAGCAGTTGGATGCCCAGGCAGGTGCGGAAAAAGTTTGGACCGCGGTGCCCCTGCTCAAAGAACGGGCGAATATCATTTATGGCGTGGGAGCGGTCGACGCTGGCTCGAGTATTTCATACAGCCAGATGGTGCTGGATAATGAGATTATCGCTGGTTTAAGGCGCATGGTAGGGGGGATCGCGGTTCATGACCTGCAAGAAGAAGTGGCCCTGATCAAGGCTAACACGCCGCGTGGTAATTTTATGAAGGACAAGCACACCCGGCTGAACTACCAGCGCCACTGGCAACCAGAGGTTTTCAGCCATGATACCTACGAAACCTGGGAAGAGAAGGGCGAGTCGATTGAGCAAATTTGCCGGCAAAAGGCTCAGGATATTTTGGCCACGCACCAACCGGAGAGAGTACCTGCACAGGTCGAAGCTGAACTTGAACGAGTTCTCCGCCGGTTCCTTGGCTCGGATTTCGGCTTTGAAGGTTGAGATATAAAAAAAATGACTCTGGATGAGATAATCTACCGGAACTATACCCCGACACCTTTCTGGGCATTAGACCCGGTTGTCTGGCAGGATCTGGTCAGCGCATTGGATGGAGAGAATCGTGCAGTTCTGGCGAGCTACCCGTTCAAATGGGCTTTTACACACCCAAACGACTCACGAGGGGCGGTTGAGTTCCTTGAGGGTATTGGCGTGGGAGGTGAGCGGGTAAGGATAGATGCGATAGAACGATTAGCCTCGGGACTACCCACTTTCGAATCCTTAATTAGTAAAGGTTCTGTGGATTGGAAAAAACCGTCCATCGATGATATTCCGGTGGATGGATTTCGGATGATCCCCGAATGGGAGCCGATGGCTGGGACGCTCATCAATTGGCCAACTTTTTATCCTCCGCTGTGGGAGACCTTCCGGCAGATGGTTGATGCTTTGAGCCACGCGACGGTCTACCTCAGGATCCCGGAAGGTTACCTGGGAGCAGTGATATTAGCATGGCTGGAGGTAGAGGGCATCGAGTTAGGCGCCGTCCGCCCGGTTCCAGGACCTGTGGGAGACATTTGGGCCAGAGATTATTCACCGGTCTATGGGATGAACCGTTATAGCGGTGAGCCGGTTGTGCACAAATTCGCTTTTGCTGCCTATTATCCTGAATACCGGGAGAAATTTCAGCTGATCAATGATATTGACGACAGATTTGCCTGGACAGAGGGTTTTCAGGTTTACCGGACCGAAATAATGTATGATGGAGGTTATCTTCTTACTGACGGTAACGGGACTTATATAATGACCCGTAGGGTCCTTTGGGATAATACCAGCTTACCCAATTTGTATGCCAGGTTGGAAGCATGGCTTGGGGCTGATCGCCTGATTTTCATAAACGAGGAGCCCGGTGATGCTTTAGGGCATATCAATAATTTGAAGTTTATCAGCCCCGATAAGATGCTCATCGGAATGCCAGAAGATGTTTCCTCCCCTGTGTATAAATATCTCGCTAACCTGCACGAGCTCTTTGCTAAATACGGTTATGAGGTCATCAGCCTCCCTTGTCCGGTTGGCCCTACTCACCTGCTGCCCGGGGACTATTACCCGGCGCGCGGTTACTATGCCAACAGCCTTTTGCTAAACCAGCGGGTTCTCGTTTGCCAATATGGGCGTGAGCTTCAAAAATATGATGAAGAGGCCCTTCAGGTTTATCGCACCTCCCTGCCTGATTATGAGGTAATCCCCATTGATTGTTCAATACTGGCTAATGGCGGGGGTGGCATAAATTGCAGCACGCATGAAATCCCTGATGTTAACAAAATCACGCTAACACCTTGACGGTCCATCAAACGATTTATGAGGAGTGTTATGTGCACAATCTAGCACCCATACGACCCAAGGTTCGCCTGGAAGTGCTGGACTCCCAGCAACTGGAAGAGATCAGGTCGGCTACGCTTCACGTCCTGGAGCATGTTGGCGTGCGCTTCCCCTCCGAGAAAGCGCTGAAGATTTTTTCAGAACACGGTGCCCAGGTCGATACGGACAGTCAGGTTGTAAAATTGCCATCCGACCTGGTATTGGAGGCAATGAGGGTTGCGCCGCGTTCTTATATCTTGGCCGGACGAGCCGAGGGGACCGAACTCGTTTTAGATGGGACGAGCACCCATTTCGGGAGTGATGGCTGCGGGACTCTGACAGTTGATTTTGAGACTGGAGAGGAACGCCAATCCAACAAGGAAGACGTAGCGAAGATGGCGCGCGTGGTGGATTATCTCGCCTCAGTTTCTTTTTACTGGCCGATGGTCAGCGCCCAGGACTACGGGCGCCTGGCACCTCTGCACGAATTGGATGCCAGTTACAATAACACCGTCAAGCATGTGCAGATGGAAACCGTGATGGGAGAAAAGCCAGCTCAATATGCCGTGCGTATGGCTGAAGTGATCGCAGGTGGTAAAAAGGAGATGCGCCAACGACCACCATTTTCAAACCTGATCTGCACCGTAGCGCCCTTGGGACAGGACAAGGATGGGATCGAGGCAGCGATGGTTTTCGCCGATGCGGGTATACCGGTTGGATTTATGGGCATGCCGACCATGGGTTCCACCGCGCCAGCTACGCCGGGCGGTGCGCTTGTGGTAGGTAATGCTGAAGTTGTCAGCGCCATGGTTTTGATGCAGTTGGTGGCGCCAGGCACCCCGGTTTTTCATTCCTTGCTGGCTTCGGTGATGAATCCACGCACAGCGGATTATATCGTCAGCATCCCCGATAAGTATTTGTGCAACTCGGCCGCGGTGCAGATGGCTCATGATTGGGGTGTTCCCTCGTTGGCAGGTGCTTTTGGACTGGACCATGCCGAACCAAACTCCTGGGTGTTAGGGCGCGATAGCGTATATACCTCGCTTATGGTTTCTCTGGTCGGGGCGGATACGGTAGTTGCTGTGGGGTTGCTGAAAGCATCGACCCTGCTGCTTCCGGAGCAGATCATCTATGATGACGAAATCTACCACATCAATCGAGTGGTGGCTGAAGGGATCGATACGAGCTCTGAGGCTTTGGCAGTTGATATCATCGCTGAGGTAGGGCCTGGCGGTCATTTCCTTTCCCAGAAACATACCCGCACAAACCTGCGGGAGATCTGGTTGCCAGAGCTGTCCCACCCAAGGCTACCGCCAGATGGTTCGGTACCTCTTGACCTAACCCAGAGAGCCAAGGCTAAAGTGGAGAGGATCTTGGCGGAGCACCAACCCCAACCGTTGGATGAAGCGGTTCAGGCTGAATTCAAGAGCATATTAAAGGCGGCAGAGCAAGAATTGATGAATTAACGTTATTAGTTCCTCACGTTGGAATGAGTAGCGGTATATAAGTATCATACGAGAATCTATTTGTTTAGCAATGGAAGGAGGACTATTATTCAAAGGAGGCGCTCGCGGAGAATATAGATTTAAAAACAATTATGATCGAATCCAGTAGTTAGTAAAAAAAGGATGTTTATATGGAAGAACAACTTTATATTGAGTTGGAGCAAACCGTCATCGATGGCGAGTCTGAGGATGCAGAGGCTGTTGCCAAAAAAGCCCTAGAACAAGGTCTTGACCCTTTGGCTTGCATTGA
>DAOVXM010000092.1 GCA_030636125.1 Chloroflexota bacterium
CCCCAAGGGCAGTTCGCGGTACAGACCCCGCACTGGAAACAAAGAGCGGCGGCGCCATCGGTAAGCTCAATCAGTTCTTCCCAGAGCTCGTCGTCAATCAAGATGCTGTCTTCACCCTGGCATTGCTCAGTTTGAAGCATAATCACACTCCATACTTCATAGCTCTTCTACTTTGTACACCTATTTAGGTAACTACTCAGCCTGAGACACAGAGAGCCGAATTCTCGCAAAAAAAAATAGTCTCAGCTGTTACCCTCGTTCACTTCAGCCACCAAGCCCTGCGCATATTCCCGGACCACCTCGTCCATCTCCGCGATCTTCTCAGCAAATTCTTTGCCTTCTGCGGCTGAAATCCAGCGAAGCTGCAGCCTTTCTGGTGCAATGCCCTTGCGCTGGTATTTACGTTGCCAGCGCTTGAAGCGCTGCCAGGTAAACTTATTGGCATAATTGTAATGACAATCGGAGCCGGTCTCGGTCAAGCGACAACCGGTGATCAGGACCGCGCCGGCTCCCTGGTCAAATGCCTGGGATACAAAATCCTCTTCGTACCGCGCTGAACACATGGTGCGGATAATACGCGCGGAGGGTGGATACTGGCGTTTTTCGATACCTGCCAGGTCGGCTCCGGCGTAGGAGCACCAGTTGCAGGTGAAGACAATACACTTCTCTTCCGGCTTCTCACCCAACGCGGCGTCAACCTGAGCCAGGATTTGTTCCTTGGTGAAATATGGCATCTCAATGGCGTCGAAATTACACTCGGCGGCACAGGTACCGCATCCCATACAGGCCGCTTCGATGATCCTGACATTGCCTATTTCACCTGCCGGCGCGATTTGTTCGATAGCGCTGAAGGGACAGGCTCTGACACAGCGCAAACACCCTTTGCACAGATCGGGGATAAGCTTGGCCGTCAAAGGTTCTTTTTCGATTACGCCCCGAGAGAGCAACGCCCCTGCCTTACCTGCCGTCGCCAGGGCTTGAGCCATGGCTTCACGCACATCCTTGGCCCCTTGAGCTGTGCCTGCCAGAAAAACACCTTGCACTGCCGTCTGAACGGGTCCCAGCTTGGGATGTAATTCCATCAAGAAACCATCTTCACTGCGAGCTAATTTCAATTGTTCAGCCAGGTTATCTTCGGTTGGCGCAAGCCCTACAACCAAGACAAGCATATCGGTTGGAATGCGTACATTTTCGCCCAGCAAATGATCGTAAAGCGCGATATGACCATTCTGGAAATGGATCACATCCTGGGGAGAAGACTCGCTATCATAACGGAAGAACTGAACGCCAGCGCGCATAGCCTGCTCATATAATTCCTCGGCCTGCCGGCTGTAGGTGCGGATCTCCTTGTAAAGAACACGCACTTTCTTACCCATTCGCCGCAGGCGTAATGCCTGGTGGATCATAGAGGTGCAACAATAGCGTGAACAGCCCATATTATCCTGACGAGAACCTACACAGGCTATAAAGGTGACCCGCTCAGCCTCAGGTTCACCATCCTGTAATATCTGTTCCAAGTCCAGGTTGGTGATCACGCGCGGGTCTTTTCCATAATCAAATTCACTCGCCGGGTATAGCTTTGAACCGGTTGCCACGACAACTGCACCAGTCTGTAAATCTTCTCCACTACTGAGGTGCGTGTTAAAGCTTCCCACCACCCCACCGGAGGTCTCGACAGTGGTGCTCATGTGTACGCGCACACCGTGTTCGATGAGCTCCCGTGACTTGGTCTCCACCAGTTCCCTGGCAAGGATATCTGCCGGGGCAATTTCATCCAGTTGATTCAACAAACCGCCCAAGCGCTCGGTTTGCTCCACCAGGTGGGTCTCAAAGCCCTGGCGTGCCAGAGCCACAGCCGCGGTCATCCCGGCGATGCCACCGCCAACCACTAAGGCGCTCTGGGTCAGAGGTAATTGTGAAGCCTCCAGCGGCGTCAAGCGGCGCGCTTTTTCCACCGCCATCCAGACCATATCCATGGCTTTATAAGTGGCGGCTTCTTTATCATGCTTGTGCACCCAGGAATCCATGTTGCGGATGTTGGACATCTCCAACAAGTAAGGATTCAAACCGGAGCGCAGCATCACCCCGCGGAAGATTGATTCATGGGTTTTTGGGGAGCAAGCTGCCACGACGACGCGGTTAATTTGCTCGTGTTGGATGGCCTGCTCAATCTCTTGTTGCGTGTTACCCGCGCAGGAGAACATCTGGTCCGAGGCGAAGACCACACCAGGCAAGGTCCTGGCGTAATCCACCACTTCAACCACATCCACGACACCGGCGATATTATTGCCACAGTGGCACACGAAAACACCAATACGAGGAGTTTCAATACCCTCCATCGGCTCCACGTCTGGTGGCTCGGGCCAATAGCGCTTGGTAAGATGGCTCAAGGCCAACCCCGCCGCGCCGCTGCCCTCGGAAACGCTATCCGGGATATCCTTTGGGCCGGAGGCACAGCCCGCAGCGTATATTCCGGGACGGGAGGTCATGACCAGACCCCCCAGGATTTCCCTGGCCTGGATAAAACCATCCGCGTCCATCTCAATGCCGAGGCGTGCGGCTAAATCTTTCAATCCATCCGGAGGTGTAACTGCATTGGCCAGCACAACCATATCATAGTCAGCCTGCACCCTGGCGGCCTGGTCGGTGTCTTCATACAGCACACGGATATCCCCATTCCCATTCGGCGACATCCGGGCTGGCCGGCCACGGATGAAGTTAGCCCCTTCAGCCTGAGTGCGCTGCCAAAAACCGTCAAAGCCTTTGCCAAAGGCACGCACATCCATATAGAGCACATCCACATTCTCAATCCCATGATCAATAGCCTGGTAAGCATGTTTGATGGAATACATACAGCAAAAACGCGAGCAATACCGGTAATATCGCTGGTCACGCGAACCCACACACAATACAAAAAGCAAGTTATCTGGATGTGCCCCATCGGAGGGGCGCAGGATTTCACCACCGGTCGGTCCGGCGGAATTGACCAGACGTTCGAACTCCATGGCAGTCAAGATGTCTGGATGCGAGCCGTAGCCATACTCCGCCATTTGCCGTGGGTCAAACATATCGTACCCAATCGCCACGATGATGGCTCCCACCTGGCGAGTTAATATACTCTCCCTGGGCATCATGAAGTCTATTGAACCTGGCTTGCAGGCTTCGATACAATGATTGCAAGGAAGATAGTTGGGCGGGGTATTGAGGCAGTTTTCGATGTCGACCACATACGCCCCTGGGGCTGATTGCGGGATAGGTGTGTAAATGGCTTTACGCGCGGCCATGCCCGAATCGAACTCATTTGGCAGGACCACTGGGCACGCCTCGGCGCATTCGCCGCAGCGCGTGCAGGCATCGGTCACATAGCGGGCACCCTGCCGAATCTGGACACAAAAATCGCCGGGGACTCCTTCCACCTGATCGACTTCAGCCAGGGATAGAATCTCAATATTCGGATGCAGGTCGACTTCCGACATTTTGGGCGCTTCGATACAGATGGAACAGTCCAGTGTTGGGAAATTCTTATCCAGGACGGCCATAATTCCCCCTATGGTGGCCTCTTTTTCTACGAGAACGACACGCGCCCCGGCCTCCGCCAGGTCTAAAGAGGCCTGAATGCCCGCAATACCACCACCTATAACGAGGACTGAATCGCTCATAATGTTAACCCTTTATTCCAATTACGACCCTGAATCATGTCGGATCGACGATTTCCTTCCTTCGGTACTCATATCCTTTAGCAAATGCGTCCAGGTTCAGCGGCACCGTCTTGGCTTTAACCGTGGTTTCGATGGCTTCTTGGGCAGCGTGGTGCGTAACCAACCCGGTCACCGCGGTAAAAAATCCCAACATGATCATGTTGGCGACGATGCGCCGCCCCATATCTTCAGCTAAGCGGGTTGCTGGAATAGGATACAAATTCGAAGTAGATAGAGGCGTGACTAAATCTTCATCGATTAAAATGAGAGCGTCAGCTTTCGCGGTAGGATAGAATTTCGTATACGCTTCCTGCGACAGGGCAACCAAGATGTCAGGATTTTGAAGGAAGGGATAGGCAATCTCTCGATCCGATAGGACAACATCTGCACTGGAAGCGCCGCCGCGCGCTTCCGGCCCATAAGCCTGGGTCATAACAGTCTCAAGCTCATCGTAAAGCGCCAGAGCCTTACCCAAAATTTGACCCACCAGGGCAACGCCTTGCCCACCAAAGCCTGCGATGCGTATTTCTTTTCTCATAGGGGGCCTCACAAACTCACCGGCTCATAGGCCGGTCGATCGCGATCGATGAAAGAACCCACATAAATCGGCTGGTCCTCGCGCAGGTCAATACCCAATTCATCGGCGCGCACATCGCCATCCTGGACCAAGACACATCGCTGACGGTAAAGCTCCATCTCCTCCAGACCATCCTCAATTCCATTCGACTTCCCAAAACCTACCGGACATGGGGCCAGGACCTCGATAAATGAGAAGCCTGGTTTAGAAAAGGTATAGAGAATATCTTTCTTAATCTGGCGTGCATGAATGGTAGTCCAACGTGAGATGAAATTTGCGCCGCAGGCAGCCATCAAGTAAGGCAGGTTAAATGGCAGCTCAGGGTTGCCATAAGGCGCAGTCGTGCCGCGCGCCCCACGTGGCGTCGTCGGTCCTACCTGGCCACCAGTCATACCGTAGTTAAAATTATTGACACAGATCACCTTGACATCCACATTGCGGCGGGCGGCGTGAATAAGATGGTTGCCACCGATGGCGGCCAGGTCTCCATCACCGCTGAAGACGGTCACCATGAGGTCAGGATTAGCCAATTTCATGCCCACCGCAAAAGGAATCGCCCTGCCATGGGTGGTGTGGTAAGAGTCAATATTCATGTAGCCAGCCACCCGGCCTGAACAACCGATCCCTGAGACAACAACGTGATTATCCAGGGGGACGCCAGATTCCAGGATGGCCTGGGCGTAGCAGCGCATGACAATACCAATGCCACAGCCCGGACACCAGATATGCGGCATACGATCGGCGCGGATGATCTTATCCAGCGGGTGTTCCTCGACGACGATGGCCGTACTCATTTAGCCACCTCCTGTATGGCACTCAAAATAGTCTCCGGTGAGATCATGGCACCCCCAGCATGGAAGACGCCAGTTACCGGTCTACGCACCTGCCTCTCGACTTCGAGACTCATCTGGCCAAGGTTCATCTCGGCCACGATAAACTCGTCCACCGTGTCAGCCAGTTCACGGAACAAATCCTCAGGGAAGGGCCACAGAGAGACCAGTCTAAGCAAACCGACGGGGATGCCCAATTCGCGCGCCTCGCGTACGGCGCGGCGCGCGGAACGAGCTGTGCATCCATAGGCGACAACTACGATGCGGGCATCTTCCATGTGATAGCCTTCGGTTCGGATGATCTGGTCTATATTGCAGCGAACTTTATCCACCAAGCGAGTAACCAAACTGTGGTGGGTTTCGGCGGTCATATCCGGATAGCCGCGTTCATCGTGCGTCAGGCCGGTGAAGTGAATGCGGTAGCCCTCCCCAGCGTGTACCATGGGTGGAACCAGATCCGTCTCGTCCGCCTTAAATGGAGCGAAAGCGCCATTTTTGCCCCCCTCGGGAGAGACTTTGGGGCGCTTGCGCCCCCAATACTCGATGTGTTCTTCGGATGGGATAACCACACGCTCAACCATATGGCCGACGACTTCATCGGCCATTAGCAACACAGGTACACGAAAACGGTCGGCTACATTAAACGATAAGACGGTCAAGTCAAACATTTCCTGCGGTGACCAGGGGGAATAAGCTACGATCTCATAACTTCCATGCGAACCCCAACGAGCTTGCATCACGTCGGACTGCCCCGGCATGGTGGGTAAACCAGTGGATGGAGAGCCTCGTTGAACATCAACAATCACACATGGGATTTCAAGCATGACTGCTAACCCCAAGTTCTCCATCATCAGGCTTAAACCCGGCCCAGAAGTAGCAGTCATGGAACGTTTACCGGCGGCCGATGCGCCGATGATGGACGATATGCTCCCCAATTCATCCTCCATCTGGAGAAAGATACCACCGACCTCCGGCATCCGGCGCGCAAGGTGCTCCGCCACCTCGGTGGAAGGCGTAATAGGATAGCCGCCAAAGAAACGACAGCCTGCGGCGATAGCCCCCTCAGCACAGGCATGATCACCATGCATAAAATGTTTACCCGTAAGGACCGTTGGCGACATCTTTATTGGCCTCCATCGTTAGGTAAAGTAAAAATTGCGAATTCCGGACACACAAGCGTGCAGAATTCGCAATTTACACAGGCTGCTTCTTTTCCCGGAACAACCTCGGGATAATGATATCCCTTAGCGTTTGTCACCCGTGAAACCTGAAGTACATCCCGAGGACAGTAGTGTATACAAATCTCACAACCTTTGCAGCGTTCCGGGATAATGTAAACCTGACCATGAGGAACACTAACTTTTTCGAGATCAAGGGGTGTGCGCGAATATACTTTCATGGTTTTATGGAGTTATTAGAAGTAAGACAAAACTGCCCCCTATATGCCACGTTAGCATGTATACAGTACTGAAGGGCAGTCGATGCATATAGTTGGATAGGAAGACCCCACACTGTGTAAAGTAACCAGCAATATGATATTAGGATGCGGTTTAAATTTTTTCCGCCGATAACCAGATATTGTGCAATATAGCACGATACACACATTATATGTGTACAATTTCCCCATGTCAATTTACCTTTGACATGGGGTTTTCATGATCAATATAATGATCTGCAAGGATTTTTACACTTGGAAGGGTGTTTTGGCCTCATTAATATGGATGAATGTGCTTGAATCCTATCGATAAATTTGCTATATTATAATTGTAGTCACCGCCCTGCTCATCCAAGCCGGGCAAATCTCCGTTCTCACAGAGGTCATTTTTTTCTTTTCACGGTGCCTGGCTTGATGATCAATCCAGGTACAATTGATTCTCTCAATGTCATCAAGAGGTAAGAGCATATGCAAGAGGCAATGCTTTACAAGAAAATCGGGGATAAGCGTGTGCGTTGTACTCTTTGCGCGCATGGTTGTGTAATCGCGGAGGGCAAGTTTGGGGTCTGCAAAGTTCGTCAGAACATTGAGGGGACGCTCTACACGCGGGTATACGGACGCACCATTAGTCAAAACGTGGATCCCTTAGAGAAAAAACCCCTTTACCATTTCCTCCCCGGAGCTAAAGCCTACTCCATAGCTACACCGGGATGCAACTTTCAATGCCGCTGGTGCCAGAACTGGGAAATATCCCAGATGCCGCGCGAAACCCATCTTATCGCCGGACGTGTAGCGAGCCCTGAAGAGGTCGTCGATTCTGCGTTGCAAACCGGCAGTCGTGCGATTGCCTACACCTACACCGAACCAACGATTTTCTTTGAGTACGCCTACCACATCGCGCTCCTGGCTCATCTGGCCGGACTGGCGAACGTTTACGTGACCAATGGTTATATGAGCCCTGAAATGCTGGAAACAATCCACCCTTACCTGGATGCCGCCAATGTTGACCTGAAGGCATTTCGCAAGAAAACTTACCACCGCTACGTAGGGGCTGGATTGAAACCAGTGCTGGAAAACTTAAAGACCATGAAGCGGATGGGCATCTGGGTCGAAGTGACCACGCTGGTAATTCCAGGCCTTAACGATAGCCCGGAAGAGCTGCGCGATATTGCTCAATTCATCATCACCGAATTGGGACATGATACCCCCTGGCATATTAGTCGCTTTTTTCCTGGTTATAAGATGAACGACCGTCCTCCAACGCCACTCAAGACACTGCGACAAGCACGATCTATTGGATTGGCTGAAGGACTGCACCACGTATACCTTGGGAACGTAGGGGAAGACGCCAATACCTACTGCCATCAATGCAGAGGCTTACTTATCCGGCGGCGAGGTTATTGGGTTACTGAAAATCACCTCAAAGATGGTCTCTGTCCAGATTGTGACACGGCGGTGGCTGGCGTGTGGACAGATCCAATACACCGAGATGACCGCGACTTGTCTGCCCGCTAATCAACGGCATGCAGGCATCCCGCACTACAACCAGGGAACTAGTAACATTCAGTGAAGGGGCATAATATGGAACTCGACCTCACTATTCTCAAACAATACC
>DAOVXM010000075.1 GCA_030636125.1 Chloroflexota bacterium
ACTTCCCCGTGGAGCGCATCAGCTCTTTCGACGAGTTCCCCGCCGCCGTCCTGGCCCTGCTCACCAATGACGTGGATGGTGTGGTCATCGACAATGTCGGCGCTGTGGGCAATATGGAAGCCAATCCTGGCGAGCTGAAGATGGTTGGTCAACTGACTTCTGACGAGCAATTGGGCTTCGTCTTCCCACCTGGCAGTGAACTGCGCGAAGCTATTGATGCTGCTCTAGAGGCTATGATCGCCGATGGTTCACTAGAGGCATTGAACAAAAAGTGGGGTTTAGTAGCTGAAGAAGCACCCCCCTCCGAAGGTGCAGCCTTTCCCGACCTGGGTGGGCAAGAGGTCACTGTTGCGGTGGAAAACGCCTACCCACCCTTCAACACTATCGATGAGGATTCCGGCGAAGCCGTCGGTTGGGACTACGACACCGTACGGGCTATCTGTGAAATCATCAACTGTACGCCTGTCTTCCAGGAAGCCGCCTGGGACGGCATCTTCCCCGCCATGGAAGCCGGTGAATTCGACTGGCTCGCTGATGGCGTCACCATCACCGAAGAGCGCGCCAAGATCATCGACTACTCCATCCCTTACGTCACCATCGGCCAGGTGCTGCTGGTACGTGTCGATGAGACTGCCACATTGGAAGACTTCATAGCTGATGAGACCAAGCTGGTCAGCACCCAGATCGGCACCACCAACGAGATCGTCGCCCAGGAGTACTTCCCCGTGGAGCGCATCAGCTCTTTCGACGAGTTCCCCGCCGCCGTCCTGGCCCTGCTCACCAATGACGTGGATGGCGTAGTCATCGACAATGTCGGCGCTGTGGGCAATATGGAAGCCAACCCAGGCGAGCTGAAAATGGTTGGTCAACTGACTTCTGACGAGCAACTGGGCTTCGTCTTCCCTCCCGGCAGCGAACTGCGTGAAGCCATCGACGCCGCCCTCGAAGCTATGTTTGAGGATTGCACACTGGATGAGCTGAACCTTAAATGGGGTTTGATTACGGTCGCCGATAATCCGGATTGTCTGCCTGAACTTCCCGACCTGGGTGGACAAGAGGTCACTGTTGCGGTGGAAAACGCCTACCCACCCTTCAACACTATCGATGAGGATTCCGGCGAAGCCGTCGGTTGGGATTACGACACCGTACGAGCAATCTGTGAGCTCATCAACTGCACGCCTGTCTTCCAAGAAGCCGCCTGGGACGGCATCTTCCCCGCCATGGAAGCCGGTGAGTTCGACTGGCTGGCCGATGGCGTCACCATCACCGAAGAACGCGACAAGATCATCGACTACTCCATCCCTTACGTAACTATCGGCCAGGTGCTGCTGGTGCGTGTCGATGAGACCGCCACATTGGAAGACTTCATAGCTGATGAGACCAAGCTGGTCAGCACCCAGATCGGCACCACCAATGAGATCGTCGCCCAGGAGTACTTCCCCGTGGAGCGCATCAGCTCTTTCGACGAGTTCCCCGCCGCCGTCCTGGCCCTGCTCACCAATGATGTCGATGGTGTGGTCATCGACAATGTCGGCGCTGTGGGCAATATGGAAGCCAACCCAGGCGAGCTGAAGATGGTTGGTCAACTGACTTCTGACGAGCAATTGGGCTTCGTCTTCCCGCCCGGCAGCGAGCTTCGAGAAGCAATTGATGCCGCCCTCGAGGCTATGATGGCTGATGGCACTCTCGCTGCTCTAAATTCCAAGTGGGGATTAACCCCATAATCAGCATGCCGATATTCCAGATACTTTAACCAATTACCAGGATGGGATGGGATCCCATCCCATCCTGGTAACCATTTCTTATTGTTCTCATCACCCAAACAATTATTTTCCAATCTTTTGAAGTGGTAACTCAAATGTATATCGTGTAATAAGAGAATATATAGTGGTAACACGACTCTGCCAAGTAATCCTGCAATAAACCCTTGAACGCGCAGAATGAAACCAAATAATTTGCATGGATAGGAAAATCTGATGGATACTACCAGTGAAGAACGACGTCCACGTGCCATAATCGACAGCATTCCCTGGGCACGACTCCCCTGGTGGGGGTTTATCCTGATCATTTCAGGTTTATTTTTCGCCTACCTTATCCTAACAGACCCTAACTATAATGCTACATTTCTATTCCTGAAAGAAGGTGTCATCACCACGATACGCATTACCTTCTTTTCATACATTTTGGCACTTATCCTTGGATTGATCACCGGCATAGCTCGCACCTCAAAAAATTCCTTAATCTACACGATCTCAACCCTTTATGTTGAAGCGGTGCGTGGCGTACCAATGATTGTATTAATACTTTATATCGCTTTTGGCATCGTCCCCATCTTCATTACATTAATTAACTGGTTGGGTGCATTAGGTTTAAGCTTGACTACTGGCACATCGTTGGAATCGTTCTTCATCCAATGGACAGAATTCACGATCCGCAAAATATCGATGGAATTGCGAGGCATCATCGCCTTAGGTTTTGGATACGGCGCTTATGAAGCTGAGATATTCCGCGCAGGCATCCAAGCTATTGGCAAAGGACAGATCGAGGCTGCTCGTTCTCTGGGAATGACTTACTTTCAGTCTATGCGTTTTATTATCCTTCCCCAGGCAATACGCGCTGTCCTGCCACCCCTCGGCAATGATTTCATCTCTTTGCTCAAGGACTCTGCCTTGCTCACAGTATTAGCTGTTAATGAATTGACTCAATTGGGACGTAAACGACGCTCCAGCACCTTCCGGGTATTTGAAACCTTCAACGTGGTAGTATTCCTTTATCTGATACTGACTCTTGCCTTATCAGGAGGTGTACGTTATCTTGAGCGTAAAATGAAAATTGAAGATTAGATCACAAAATGCACAAAGCCGCTTTTAGCGGCTTTGTTATTCAAACATATGTGTGCGCTGGGTGGGAGTTGAACCCACACGCCTTGCGGCACATGGCCCTCAACCATGCCTGTCTGCCAATTCCAGCACCAGCGCATAAGTAACCGTATTATAATCAGCTCTGACCCATTGTCAAGTTTTCAGGTTTAGTAGAAGATATTATACGGGTTTTCGTATAATATCCATTTCATCTACTCAGCCTTTTAAAGAAAAATACTGGTCGATCGTTCACATATACATTACTATCTCATTTCTTTTATCAGGAGCGATTATGCGTATTGTTTTGGATGCTATGGGGAGTGACAACTACCCTGAACCTGAAGTGCAAGCCGCAGTAGAAGCTTCGCGTCTATTTGGGGATACTATTATCTTGGTTGGTCAAGAGGATATGTTGGGACCACGGATAAAATCCCTGGCGGGTAACAACCATGATGTAAAGATCATCCACGCTCCTGATGTGTTAGAAATTACCGATAAACCTGCCAAAAATGCCCGCCGGAATGCAGAAAATTCTATGGCAATTGGTATGGACCTTATCAAATTCGGTGAAGGTGATGCATTTATTACGGCTGGTAATACTGGTGGGGCTATGGCTAACGCTTTCTTTCGTCTGGGTCGTATCCGTGGAGTCAAACGACCAGCTCTAACGGCGTTATTTCCAGTAAAAGGTGGTCATTGCGTAGTATTAGATATTGGTGCAAACGCAGATTGCAAACCCGAATATATATTGCAATTTGCCCAGATGGGAACGATATACGCTGAAAAAGTATTGAAAAAGGATAATCCTCGAGTAGGGTTACTTTCTAACGGAGAAGAGCCAGGAAAGGGCAACGAGCTAGTAAAGGAGACCTACCCCATATTAAATGCCAGTGGATTAAACTTTATTGGCAATGTGGAAGGTAAAGAATTATTTGGAGGGCAAGTTGATGTAGTAGTTACAGATGGATTCACAGGCAATGTACTGCTCAAGACGAGTGAGGCTGTTGCCAAATTGCTAACTGACATACTTCGTAGTGAATTAACCAATAGCGCACGCACGAAGATAGGTGCACTGTTAGCCAAACCAGCCTTCGGAACACTCAAGAAGACGTTAGACCCTGCCGAGGTAGGAGCTGCACCACTTCTGGGGATCAATGGACTTGTATTTGTGGGTCATGGGCGCTCCGATTCCCGCGCCTTGGTCAATGCCATCCGAGTTGCCCGGGAGGCAGTTAACTCAGATCTATTATCTGCCCTTAAGGATGCCATTCAAGAACGTTTATCCAGCGATCCGACACCTACTCCACAATCCATCTCCCAGGAAGTTATATGAATTTACCTGAAAACGAACGCCCACGCGTTGTAATTACTGGTATTGGATCGATCACCCCACTAGGCAATTCAGTAACCCAATTGTGGCAGGGGTTGCTTGCAGGGCGCTCCGGTATCCGCCGCATCACCCAATTTGACGCAAGCGACCTTCCCTGCCAGATTGCCGGCGAAATACCCGATTTCAAACCCGAGGACTTTGTCGATCGCAAGGTAGCACGCCGCTTCCCACGCTCCGCTCAAATTGCCCTGGCTTCTGCTGTTCAAGCCGTAGACGATGCCCGTTTATCGGACACGATGCCGAATCCTGAGCGCTCTGGCGTTATTTTCGGTACAGCAATCGGTGGGCTAGACGCCGCTGATGATGGCATCCATCACTTCCGAACTCAAGGCCTCAGCCGTGTTAATCCATTTACTCTCCCAGCAGGTCTCCCAAATATTTCTGCTTTCTTAATCGCCCAACGCTTCCAATGCTTAGGACCAAACAGTACCATTACCACATCTTGTGCTTCTGGGACTCAATCCATTGGCGAAGCAACTGAACACATCAGGCGTGGTATTGTCGACATCGTCATCACTGGTGGAACGGAGTCCGTGATACGCGATTTCACTATTGCTGGGTTTTCAGCCATGCGTGCTTTGCCGGTGAATTTCAATAACAAACCCGGATCTGCCTCCCGTCCTTTCGATGCAAAAAGGGAAGGCTTCATATTTTCTGAGGGAGCTGCAGCCCTTGTATTAGAAAATCTCGAACATGCCCTTGCCCGTAAGGCCAACATCTATGCAGAAATTGTAGGCCACTCTTCTTCCGCGGATGGCTACCATATAGCCGCCCCAGATCCCGATGCACTCGGGCCCATTCGAGCTATACGTTGGGCTCTAGCAGATGCAAATCTACCACCCACTGATATCGACTATATCAACGCCCATGGTACTTCCACCCCCCTCAATGACCCAACCGAAACTCAAGCGATCAAAACCGTATTCGGCGATCATGCTTACCGGTTGGCGGTGAGCTCTACCAAATCTATGCTCGGCCATGCTTTGGGGGCATCTGGCTCAATAGAGGCAATTGTCTGCGCATTAGCGATCAAGTATGGAACAATCCCACCAACAATCAACTACGAATACCCAGACCCAGCTTGCGATTTAGATTATGTTCCTAACCACCCCAGAGTACTAAATGTTGATTATGCCCTTTCCAACTCGCTTGGATTAGGGGGGCAAAACGCCTGTCTTATCCTCAAACGATTTCAGGAGTAAATTAATCACTATGATTATCGAGACAAACGAACCATTAATTAAACGTAACACACGTATTGCGCAAATCGCCAGCCTGGCAGGCTTGGCTGTGCTCGCTGGGGGCATGATAATTGCATTCACTAGAGCGGATTTAATTACCATCTCATTTGTTGCCCTATTAGTGGGTTTTATCCTCTCTCAAGTTGGAATTTACTTCACTAATCGCTGGGGGCGTAAACCACGACCTGATGAGTCCCTAAATCAAGCTCTCAAAGGGCTTGACAATAAGTATGCGCTATACCATTATTTAACTCCGGTTTCGCATTTGCTCGTTGGTCCAGCCGGTGTATGGGTATTACTGTTGCGCCCCCAGCGCGGGACGATAACTTATTCAAAAGGACGCTGGCGGCAAAAAGGTGGTGGTCTACTCCAAGGTTATCTTAGAATATTTGCACAAGAAGGTTTAGGAAGACCTGATTTGGAAATAGCGAACGAAGTTGAAGGTATTCATAACTACTTGGCAAAACAAATGTCTGATAGCGAAATCCCCCCAATTGACGCGGCTGTGGTTTTCACCCATCCAAATGCTGACATCCAGATAGAAGATTCTGATGAGCCTCTCGCCCCAACACTTTATTTGAGCAAAGTTAAGAACTTTATTCGTAAAGCGGCAAAAAGCAAACCGATCTCAATGGATAAGATTAAAGATATTCAACAAGCGATATCGGATACGCTTTGATATTCACAACACTAATTTCCAAAACCGATAATTAATTGACCCGCTTCATCATAAGAATAATGGGCGAATAACGGGTCTTCTCCCTTTTTAATGGAGAGTACCAGGGGGAGGATCATATTTAGATCTTCTACGAGAGGAAGCTGACTTAGATCTTTAATCCGCACCCACTCCAAGTCGCCCTCAGATGATGATTTTAAATCCTCTCTGGTAGTCTCACCCCGAAATATGAAGATACCGATACCAATTTCCCGACCTGTATCAACTGTGACAAGGCCACACAACCATAATTCGGGTAATGATAGTCCAGTCTCTTCAGTTAACTCTCGTCTAGCGGCGGTCAGAACATCCTCACCTTGCTCAATATGTCCACCAACTCCATTGTATTGATTCGCCCATAGTCTTTTATTAGGTGCGCCCTTAAGTAAAAGTACGCGCTTTCCCTGTGTTACAAAAATGAGCGTCCGGGGGATTAATGTATAACGATCTTTGGTAATCCCTTGTTTTTCAATATTCATAGGAGAGCCAAGCGACCAACAATGGAAAACGAAAAATCCGAGAAAATCCTGGGGGCATCTCAGCGAATCACAGTATGAATTTTTGTCAAACTCTTTCTAATTGCACAACTCGTATCGAAAGCTCATATATAAAAACAGGGATTGGCTTTCCAATAAGTAAAAGCCAATCCCCAAAATATCTGTGTCATTACACATCTATATCTAACTGGACGCTTCTAATGTCTTCCGTACTGCATCCAATTGGCCCGCGCTTCCTAATTTCTCGTTCTTCGCAGCGATAAATTTCGCATATTCATCCATAAATACCTCACCAGGCTTGCGAAGATCAAAGGCTTCTGGATGTTCGAGGAAGTACTCACGATGTACGCGTGTCCATACGAGTCGCCCATCCGTGTCTATATTGATTTTTGTCACCCCTAGCTCTGCCGCTCGTCTGAATTGATCAGCATCTACACCTTTTGCACCCTTCAATTGCCCTCCGGCTGCATTAATCCTGGCAACCTCATCTTGAGGGACTGAACTACTCCCATGCATTACCAAGGGATACCCGGGAAGTCTCTTCTGGATCTCCTCCAACACATCATAGCGTAGCCCCTGAGTGCCAGTGAACTTATATGCACCGTGACTCGTACCAATCGCTACCGCGAGCGAATCAACCCCTGTTCGCTCGACGAATTCCTTGGTTTGATCCGGGTCTGTTAGTCTTGCATCCGCTTCGCTGACCGAGATATGTTCTTCTACACCGCCTAATTTACCCAGCTCTGCCTCTACAACTACCCCTTTGGCATGTGCAGCATCCACAACGCGCTTTGTGATGGCGATATTGGTATTGAAATCCTCATGACTTGCATCAATCATCACCGAACTGTAGAAACCACTATCAATACAATCATAGCATGTGTCCTCATCACCATGATCTAGATGAACTGCGAATATCGCCTCTGGAAAAACTTCATCTGCACTCCGAATTAATCCTTCCAGCATTGTTTTATGTGTAAATTTACGCGCCCCCTTACTGATCTGGAGAATAAACGGGGCTTTACTATCCAAGTTTCCACGAAACAACCCCATTGTTTGTTCAAGATTATTAATATTGTAAGCCCCTATGGCATAGTTCCCATACGCCGCCTTAAATAATTTCTTCGTTGTAACGATCATGATTGACTCCTTAAAATTGTACTGAATTTTCCTTCGAATATTGAAATCCAAGGTGCTATTATAATCGATTCGGCACTTATGTAGTTTGGCGAGCAAACCCCAAAAATGGGGTGGTGGGCTTCGCCCGCACCCCCTATTTTCGGAGGATTCTTGCCTTTGAAAGGTAAACGGTGATAGCAAAAATTAAGAAATAGCGTATAATGTTATATAGAAATCAGGAATGTTGTCTGGGGGCTTATCTCAGGCAATCATCTATACAGAAAACCATTTGACCATCTTGATACAAAGGAGAACATAATGAGCGAACTTCCAGATCAAATCTCAGGTAAAGTTACCAGTGATATGGATCCATTTAAACAGATCTTAGCGAAGATTCCTGGCTTTGGTGGTTATATGGAAAGACAAAGTCGCAGGGATGCAGATAAATTGCTCCGTGAAACGATTGCCAGCCGGGTCGATGAACAACATCAACGAGTTTCAGCTTTGCAACGCGATTTCATCAGCGATGGACAGATCGCATATGTAGATGATCTAGAAGCTGCGGCTATCAAATTGCGCACATTTGGGGATCGCGTGCGTCGAGCTACACGAGGTTATTCCGGATTGTTTGATGCAGTTAAGATTAATGAGGCGGAATTGGCTCAGCTTTACCAATACGATGCTGCCATGCTTGAAATGGTTGATGAAGTAGAGCGCGCAATTGATAACGTAGAAATGTCTATAGGATCAGATGGACTGGATGCATCTATTCGCAATCTGGTAAGTAAAGCCCGACAGTTGGACGTTGTATTCGATAGACGTGAAGAGGTAATATATAACATCTCATGAGATTAATTTCGCTTGAGAGGAAATTTAGGTAAGGTAAGATTTACTTTAACTTGACACCCAATCTATCCCCTACTGAAGTGGAATACTATTAGAACTGCAGGAGAAAATATCATGGCTAGAATTTTTGATGTAATCGAATACCCGAATGAAATGCGCAATGAAATC
>DAOVXM010000510.1 GCA_030636125.1 Chloroflexota bacterium
CGGATTCCTTACAGTCAGTTTTCAGTATTGGTACGAATGGTTATCTAGTGTGGACTCTTTTTGTAATCCTGGCAATCCCAATATTATTTTGATTGGTAGTTGTAGAATTGCATTCGATCCAGCTCAAGAACTTCCAATCCATTAAACAAATGCAGGATAGATTAGCCTTTTTTATGCTATTGAACCTAAGTTTGATTTGGATTTTCTGTAGACCATGTTAAACCTCATACTCGTCGAAGATAATCTCAACTTGCGCGCTGCACTTAAATCCGGACTGGAAGCTGCCGGCGAGGTTCAAATTATCTACGATTGTGGTAGCGGTGAGGAAGCCCTTAATTTTTGCCTGGAACGATCCCCTGATACAACCAGTTCGGTCATTTTAATGGACGTGCAACTATCCGGTGAAATAAACGGCATACAAGCTGCAGTTGCCATCCGGCGAGAATATCCCCGCTTCCCTGTAGTATTTTATTCCATCCAAGATGATGATGAATATTATCGTGACTTTCGCCGCTCCGGCATCCTCAGCCACTACGCCTACGTTCGCAAGTCCAACTTCTTGCTTCCGGAAATGATCATGCCTCTCCTTAAAGATACCGTGAGTGGGCGTAGCTATATTGATGCGGAAATTGAGGCACGGGTCCAAGAAGTACGCCAAAAGGACAGTAATGATCCCTTCGATTTGCTTGAACCCAATGAACAAATCGTCGCCAGGATGTTAGCGCAAGGGCTGACTAACGAGCAAATTGCGGCAAGGCTGGGATTTCGAGACAAGCGGACGATTAGCCGTACGAATGGGCAAATATACAATGCCTGGAGCCTGGCGTCAACTTCTACCGATGAAAAGGTTGCGAGGGTACGGACAACTATCATTGTGAAAGCAGGCCAGCTCATTTATTGGGATGAAAATGGGATTCCGCGTATTATGGACGAGCACGGGGAATGGCTAACGTGGGATCCTTAAAATATGGCAGGTAGCTACGCACTTGATTGGGCCTCATTGGCCGTCTCATTCTTCAACACGATCATTCTTTTATGGTTGGGAATGACTGTGTTATTGAACGCCGAGCGGCGCACCTTGGGATTATGGATAGCTAGTAGCGAGCTGCTCATGGGGTCTGCATTTTTTCTCAGCCATTCAATTATCCTGGTCAGCGGCATCTATTTATCCAGCCAGAGCATGAACTTCTGGTGGCATCTGGGCTGGTTCCCGGTTGTTTTATTACCTTATGCATGGTACGTAGTTATGCTTTGGTACTCAGGTTTCTGGAATGAACCCAGCAGTTGGCTACACCATAGGCATCGATATTGGTTCATTTTGTCCACCCTGCTAGCTATCACCATTGTTGGAATGCTCTTTTTCGCCAATCCTCTGCCTTCATTCTTCCAAATCGTCCAGCTTGATTTGACCTCCACCCTTTCTGTCTTAGGCATCCCCCTATTAATCCTGGTCTACCCGGTATATATCATCCTATGTATCTCCTTATCGCTGGATGTTGTGCGTCATCCAGCGCCATCCGACCGCGTTATGGGCGACCTGGCACGCAGGCGGGCTCGTCCTTGGTTAATGGGGGCATCTTTCTTACAAATAATCGTCAGCCTATTAGTAGGTTGGGTGATGCTTTGGGTTATGGTGAATGCACGAAGTCGAACATTCGATATTGGTATGGCTTATACGGTAGCATGGTTTGACCTGGTCATCGCCTCGATCATCGCTATCGCAGTATTATTCGTGGGGCAGGCTATCGTCTCTTATGAAGTCTTTACCGGTAAGACGCTGCCTCGCCGCGGACTGAAGTATTACTGGCGTAGATTGATCATCCTGGCGATTGGTATCTCCGCCCTGGCCAGTTTGGGGTTGACACTAAAATTACAACCTGTATACAGCTTATTGATGAGCATAATACTCATAATCGTTTTCTATGCGATGCTTGGTTGGCGCTCCTTCAACGAACGCGAACGCTATATTAATAACTTACGACCATTTGTTTCCAGCCAACAATTGTATGACCAATTACTAACTCAAAAGTACAGCACACCCCTCAAGTTACACCCAACAGGGCAATTCCATACCCTCTGCAATAGTTTCTTAGGTTCCCGTTTGGCTTATTTGATCCCGACGGGGCCAATGGCACCACTTGTCGGCTCAGCCCTCGTCTTTCCCGAGAGTGACGTGACGGTTTTACCATCCATAGATGCCCTCTCAAATCAATTTTCGACCACCCAAACTCTAGGTATAGCAGTCGATCCAAAGGAATATAGAAATGCGATCTGGGCTGTACCACTTTGGAGGGAAGGCGGCTTAATCGGTGGGCTTCTCTTGGGAGAGAAACGTGAGGGAGGCTTATATACCCAGGAAGAGATCGAGATTGCCCAGGCAATAGGTGAACGTATAATCGACACGCAAGCCAGCGCTGAGATTGCAAGACGATTAATGCTTCTACAACGGCAGAGAATATCCGAAAGCCAGGTGCTGGATCAGCAAACCAGGCGCGTTTTACACGATGAAGTACTCCCCCAACTCCACGCGATCATGCTAAACCTGAG
>DAOVXM010000435.1 GCA_030636125.1 Chloroflexota bacterium
ACTTGAGATGCATCCCCATAACTGAACATGCTTGCGGTGGAGATTGATATTGAACGTGAGGATCAGAGAAACCACAACCATACAGCAAAGCTCTGGCAATAACTTGTTCAGGGCAAATAACATATCTAAATGGTAGATTCGAAGAATGCATCCAATTTGCGAACCAAATAATATAGATACATGAAGATTTGGCGACCGTAAATGGATTGCGTGGTTCCATATTCTTCTCTGCCAGAACTATATTTGCTTAGGAGACTACGAGCAGGCAATGGACCATTCGCAGCTCGTATATGATCATGCCTCAGGATAGACCCATGGGAAACACTTGAATAATTAATCAGATTGTTGACACCCGGTGAGTAACCCTCGATAATCTAGAGTACAATGTGATCATATTTACTAATCCAGCGCTTAATTTACTTTCCGGCTGATAATCGCCATCAAGATACACTTTCAAGTTCATCTACTGCCCATCGAGAAAAGGAGAGACACATGCCCACTAACAAAGAAATAAAAGAATCCGAGCAAGCCGAGGGTACCAGCGACGAGGGTGCGGTCTTGAGTGATGATAGGGATGCCGCAGTTGAACAATTACCCCCTCCAGCTGAGGAACCTATCTCCCCCGCCAAAGAACATAACTGGGCAATGTTAGCCCACCTGAGTATTTTACTCAACCTTTTCACTGGATTTCTTGGACCAGTCGTCGCCTTGATCATTTACCTGGTCTACAAGGATCGTTCACGCTACATTGCCTACCAAGCATTGCAGTCCACCATCTTCCAATTAGTAGTCTGGGTTGGGGTCGGATTGGTGATCGGCGCTATGTGGCTGGTAACGCTTGCCCTCTCTATCGTTCTCATTGGATTATTGTGCGTTCCTTTCACACTATTGGCCACCTTATTCCTGTTATTTGCGCCATTGGGATCGCTGGTATACGGTGTGTACGCCGGGATTCAATGCAGTCATGGCGAGGATTTCCGCTATTGGTTGGTCGGCGACTGGGTGCGTGGAACTTACGAGAATGAGAATCCCTAAGCGAAATTGGATTTAGGCTTGACTTTTCACGACCTACTACGTAGAATGAAATAAGAATCAACTTAACGGGAGCAGAGGAGATATCCAGACGCGCGCTGGACACCGAAGGGGCAAGTCTGGGGATAGATAACCCCAGGCGAAACTCTCAGGTAAAATGGACCCTGCCCTCGCTCTACCTCTGGAAAGTTTGGCGGTATCGATCGCCCACACCGAAGGGGCAAGTGCCGAAAGATGAATGGCGCGAATCTCTCAGGTCCACAACAGAGGCGCACGCTATCTACGCGTGCGCCTTTTAATTTTGCGTGGTTTGAAGAATTTTAACCAAGAATTATTCTAATCCGAGAAGGAGACCCTTATGAACATACCACCAGAGTTGAAATATACGGATAACGATGAATGGATCAGAATTGAAGGAAGTTCCGGAACGATCGGGATTACCGACTTTGCTCAGGACCAGCTCTCCGATGTGGTATTCGTAGAGATTATCGCCGAACCTGATGAGACACTTGATCAGGGCGATGCCTGCGCCACGGTTGAATCAGTCAAAGCGGCCGCAGATGTCTATATACCAGTTGGTGGAACCATCACAGCCATCAATGAAGATCTGCTCGATACTCCCGAACTGGTTAACACCGATCCGTACGGGGTTGCCTGGATGGTTAAAATCGAAATCACTGATCCAATTCAGTTAGATGGTTTACTAGACGCTGATACTTATCAAAAGCAGTGTGAAGAACGCCTTGCGTGAGCTTATTCACTCAGTGGTGAGCGAAATAAATTCACACGCTAATAATCTAAACTAAACTGATTGGTATTCATTAACTTACGGAGAACTATTCATGTTCACACCTCATACAAAAGCCGACCGTGACGCTATGCTGCAAACGATCGGTATAGACCGAATTGAAGACCTTTTTCAAGACCTTCCTCAGGAGTACCTCTTTCCTGAATTAAATCTCCCCCCCGCACTCACAGAGATGGAGGTGCTCACCGAACTTCAGGATATCGCCTGGGCAAACGATACCGCTCGCGAAATGGTTTCCTTCCTGGGAGCAGGCGCATATAATCATTACTCGCCCGCAGCGGTCGATTCAATCCTGCGCCGGGGGGAGTTTTACACCGCTTATACACCTTACCAGCCTGAGATATCTCAGGGTACCCTACAAACCATATTCGAGTACCAGAGCATGATCGCTGGATTGACCGGAATGGATGTATGCAATGCTTCTCACTATGACGGTGCTACTGCGGTTGCCGAGGCAGTAAACATGGCCTATCACAACTTCCGCGGTAAAAAACCCAAAGTGATCCTCTCTCCAGGTGTGCACCCCCACTACCGGGAGACGGTGCGCACTTATACTCGTGATTCGAAGGTTATCCTAACTGGCGACCAGGGTGAGGTTGAGATCGACGCGGGACCCGAGGCGCTTATCCCTCTGATCGATGACCAGACCGGTCTGGTTGTGGTCTCCTACCCAGACTTTTTCGGCCGAATTTACGATTACACAGAGTTAGCGGAAGCCGTCCATCACGCAGGTGCTCTGCTCTCCGTCTCGGTCAATCCCATGGCTCTGGGCCTCTTGAAAGCTCCCGGGGAGTTTGGTGCTGACATCGTCACTGGCGAAGGCCAGTCTCTCGGTATCCCCCTCTCCTATGGTGGACCTTACCTGGGTCTGTTTGCCACCCGTCAAAAATATGTCCGAAAAATGGCAGGTCGTTTAGCTGGTGAAACTGTAGATGACCGCGGTCAACGCGCATACGTGCTCACTCTGACCGCAAGGGAACAGCATATTCGCCGGGACAGAGCAACATCAAATATCTGTACCAACCAGGGATTGCTGGCTCTAGCAGCGACAGTTTACCTGAGCTTGCTTGGCCAGCATGGGTTGCGCCAGGTAGCAGAGCTTTGCTTTCACAAAGCCCATTACGCTGCCGACCAGATCTCAGGCATTTCTGGTTACGAGCTGTGGTCAGCTCAGACCTTTTTCAATGAATTTCTTGTTCGTTGCCCCCGACCTGCCCAGGAGATTTATGACCATTTGCTCGAGCATAGTCTGATCGCCGGTTACCCCGTTGGCAAGGATTACCCTGGTCTTGAGAATCACCTTTTGATCGCGGTAACCGAAATGAACACCAGGGAAGATATTGACTGGCTGGTAGCTGGTCTGGAGGAGGTATCTAATGACTGAACACTTGATGTGTGAATTATCCGTACCGGGTCGGGTTGGTTTTCGCTTCCCCGACTCGGATGTCCCTGCTTCTCCATTACCAGAGGGGATGCTTAGAGATGATCTTCCTCTGCCTGAATTGGCAGAAATTGACGTTGTGCGTTATTTCACCCGCCTCTCGCAGCTCAATCACAGTGTGGATACCGGCTTCTACCCTTTGGGTTCCTGCACGATGAAGTACAACCCA
>DAOVXM010000111.1 GCA_030636125.1 Chloroflexota bacterium
ACAACATTAACCGGAGGTGGAGATCACACAGGAGAACCGGATGTACCTCAGGCAGGTAAACTCGAGCAGTTGTCAGGACTAGAGTTGTGTGAGCCAATCAAGTCCAATCAAATGACTCTTAGAAGCGTTGGCCTTGCTGCCATTAATGCTTCGTTACCGAGACAACCGAATAAGTGGCGTGATCATAACGCAGAGGATGTTATTGCTAAGTATGGTGAAGGAAAAACAGTTGCCTTGGTAGGACGTTTCCCATTTATCGCCAGATTAAGACCCAAGGTAGGGGAGTTGCAGGTTTTGGAGATACATCCAAAAGAGGGAGAACACCATACAAATGAAGCGGCTGAAATACTGCCTCAGGCTGAGGTGGTCGCTATTACGTCTATGACATTGATCAACCGCACTTTAGACGGGCTGTTAGGTCTCTGCCCCCCAAGTTCAATCGTGCTGATGTTAGGGCCAAGCACACCCCTCAGCCAGGTGTTGTTCGATTATAGAATCCATCTACTATCAGGATCGATTGTCACCGATATTGATGCGGTGCTACGAGCAGTTAGCCAGGGAGCGAACTTCAGGCAAGTACATAGAGCAGGTGTGCAATTAGTGACGATAAGCCGTTCAGGTTTTTCCCAGCCTACTTAGGCTTTCATCACAAATTTAGGAGACGCCCAGAGGTCTTGACACTCTGGGCGCCATGATTTAAATATTTTTCTTGCCTCATTACCCCTCGAGTTTCGATCGTTTGCTGGAGTTATGCTTGTTACGTTTGTTCACTCGAAAGGTTTCATTTGTAATAAAAATCGGGTAATGGCTGGCGCGATGTCTGTTAAATCTATTAACCCCGCGGTAAACTGATGCCGTAATGCTGGATCGCCGATAACGAGAGCGGGAACTGAGTTATAGGTGTGGCGACGAGTTGATAGGTCCTCCATGTTTCCATGGTCGGAAGTAATTAAAATCAAGCCTTTAGAATCATCCCACGCAGATAACAACCCACCGAGAACTTGATCAAATGTCTCAAGCAAAACACATGAAGTAGTCATATCCTGGCGATGACCGGCGTAATCACTTAACCAGTACTCGAAGAATGCGAAGTTTTGGGCTTGGGCAAGGTTAGCCAAGTGGATTCCGGCTTGGGTGGGAGAAAGCACGGGGGTGTTTGGAAGACCTAAATGTTCTTTCCAGCCCTGGGCGGTGAAATCTGCAGAAATCGCTTGGCCGTGCATGAGATCATCAAAGGTCCTTAAAGGAATACCCGCGCTCGTGGCTGCCAGAGGAATGGCGGAATACATACGGCGCCCAGATTCAATTGTCTCAAAATAACCGGGGGGGTAGGCGTTGAGAAAGGCGGAGCGCTGCCCGTTTTGCTCCAATGAATTAAAAAGATTCCCGTTACGGAGGAACTCTGATACAGCGCGATTGGGCTTCGGTCCATAATGTTTACCGATTGCCTTAGGTACATTTTCGCCAGAAAGGAGCGTGGCCTGCCCAGTTGCTGATTGGGGTAAGCCATCAATCCCAAGACAGGCATCGATCCCAACCAGAGATGCACGTGAACCTTCAAAAGGGGCTCGCTCAGCTACTAGAGGATGCTCTCCTAAGAGATTTTGCATAACGGGCATTTTAGCCAACGCAAATGGATTGGTTTTCGGATCGTTGGGGCCTAAGCCTACACCATCCAGGAAGAGAAAAAGAAATTTCATAACGAATTCTACCGTTAATTGAGCTAAGTTCGATGAATTATATACCTTTGCTACTTATGTTGATAGGTGAACCAAGCTGATGGACGTTTCCCGCGTTCGGTACCATCCTCACGATTAATGAGCCTGAAATTCTCTGAGAGCGCCTCCAAATCAGCATCAACGAGCCCCGTACCCCCTTGGGATTGATCCTTGAAGAAAGCATACATTAAATGTGTGCCTCCTGGGGATAGAAGCTTACCGAGATTACGAATATACCCTCTTGTTTCATCAGCGGACAGGCTATGGAAACAACCCATGTCCAGTATTAGATCGTAGGATTCAGTCAAGATTTTTGGCTGAGTGATATCATCAACCCGGAGGTCGACCTCGACTCCTTCCTGAAGGGCCTTCTTTTTTGCATGATTAATTGCCTTGCTGGCGAAATCTATACCCGTAACCTCCCAACCTCGTTGTGCTAAGGTGATCACATTCGTTCCCGTACCACAGCCAATGTCCAGAGCCTTTCCAGGGGGGTGGCCCTCAATAAATTGGATAAGTTCCGGAGGAGATATACCTGTATCCCAGGGCGGTTTCTGAAAATACCATAGATTGAAAAACAACTTGCGCAAAATGCTCATAATTATAGTTTTGTCTTGTTCAAATCCGAGAAATGGAGTAGGGCGTCTCTACCACCACCCATTTTTCGAATAAATTAATAGCGGTGAGTTAGTTCGTAAATGCAAGTTTTGCAATTACATCCTTGTGTAAGATAATTTCGTTCGAGGATTTTAGATTGTACACCATAATATTTTATTAAAACGGAAATCTTCTTTGACAAGGAAGGCGAGATACTTTACAATCAGGTGCTGGTTGAATTTATCCAATTGAGGAAGGTTATCATATGAAAGAATACACCACTGAACATATTCGCAATGTTGCTTTAGCCTCACATAGTAGCTCTGGTAAGACGATGTTAACCGAGGCTTTTTTACATTTTACCGGAGCAACAACACGGCTTGGAAGGATTGAGGATAGCAGCACTGTTGCTGACTTTGAGGAAGAAGAACATCGTCGTGGTCTCTCTCTTTCAACGGCGATTGTCCCTGTTGAGTACAAAGATCATAAAATCAATTTCCTAGATACTCCAGGTTACACAGACTTCGTGGGGGAGGTCATCGCAGCTTTAAGTGTGGCCGATAGCGCTTTGATCCTGATTGATTCGGTAGCTGGCACCGAAGTAGGTACAGAGATCGCATGGAATTATTGCGATGAATTTAATCTACCTCGCATGGTGGTGATTAATAAAATGAATCGGGAGAATGCTAACTTCCAAAAAGCTTTTAATTCTGTGCAAGAAATCTCTGAAAGCCGGTTGATCAACATGCAATTGCCTTGGGGAGGGCGCGGTGAATTCCACGGAGTATTGGATCTTTTGACGATGAAGGCTTATGAGGGGGATGGGAGTAATCCTGTAGATATACCAGAAGAATTTATAAGTGATGTTGAGACTGCACAGATGGAATTGATCGAAGCAGCGGCTGAAGGTGAAGATGCATTACTTGAAAAGTATCTCGAGGGGGATGAGTTATCCACCGATGAAATTCTGCGCGGTTTGCAAAAAGTCGTCCGCTCAGGTGATTTCGTTCCAGTATTTATTGCTGCTGGGTCGGCGGAAATTGGCTTAGCACCTTTGTTGGATGCAATTATCAACTTAATGCCCTCTCCCAGTGAAGTTCCACCAATTACTGGCCAAGGGAAGGATGGTGATGAAGAACTCAGCGTGGTAGACAGTGGGCCTCTAGCAGCTTATGTATGGAAAACCACAGCTGACCCATTTGTTGGAAAAATCACTTACTTTCGGGTTTATTCTGGCTCAATGGCCTCGGACACGCGAGTCTGGAATCAGAATAAGGAGGTTGTTGAACGTTTAGGGGCATTGCATGTGATACGGGGCAAAGAACAGATAGCTGTAAAAAACGTTCACTCTGGTGATATTGCCACAGTATCTAAGCTAGGAGATACCTCCACCGGCGATACATTATGCGATAAAGGCCACCCGCTTACTTTACCCCTACCCGAGTACCCCAATGCTCTCTACCAGGTCTCTGTGTCACCGAAGACCCAAGCTGATTCTGCTAAAATCAGCCCAACGCTGACCCGTTTATGTGAAGAGGATATGACCCTTTCTTGGCACCAGGAATCCAGCACTAGGCAGACCATTTTGCAAGGTATGGGTGACCAACATATTGATGTAGCGATACGTAAAGCTGAGTCTAAATTTCAAACTGCTTTAAGTACAGAGATTCCCAAAGTGCCTTATCAAGAGACAATAACAAAGCAGGGTCAGGCTATGTACCGGCATAAGAAACAGACCGGTGGATCAGGTCAATTTGGTGAAGTGCATTTGCGGATTGAGCCTATTAAAGATGAGGATTATGCTTTTAAAAATGATGTATTTGGTGGGGCAGTATCCAGTAGCTATATGACTGCTATCGAAAAAGGGATTAAAGGGGTAATGCAAGATGGGGTAATCGCCGGTTATCCAGTGAAGAATGTTAGTATTTCGGTCTATGATGGTAAGGAGCATCCTGTTGACTCTAAGCCAGTGGCGTTTGAAATTGCAGGACGCGAAGCGTTCAAATTGGCGGTTAATGATGCCGCTCCTGTACTGTTGGAGCCAATTATGAATGTGCGCGTAACCGTTCCAGAAGCCAATATGGGTGATATTTTAGGTGACTTGAACACTCGGCGAGCTCGGGTTCAAGGTATGGATACAGAGAAGGGTCGATCGGTGGTTACAGCCCAGGTGCCTCTAGCTGAGATGTTACGTTATACAACCGACTTACGCTCGCTTACCGGAGGCCGGGGTGTATTTACTATGGAATTCTCTCATTATGTGGTTGTGCCTACTCACCTAGCACAAGAAACCATCGACGCTCGCCAGAGAGAGTTGGCTGCAGCAAGAGATGATTAGCTCGTAAATAAATATTTTTATTCCCGACATAAAAAAAATTAGCCATCATGGTAGCTGGTGATACCACGATGGCTTCTGTTTTTCGGATAATTCCCGAGTCATTAAGCCAATTTGTAAATAAGGCAATTTGCGAGGTGGTTGGCAGCGCAATAGTATATGAACTTTGTTCAAGGGGCTGCTGCGTGCGCGATGAGTGAGTTTACCTCCTGGAGATTAATATCAAGATCGGCTAAGCCGGCATCCAGGCCACGCGCGACAGAATGTTCATCTTCTACGATCAGGATACTTTCTCCAGCTATTGAATTTTTAAACCCTAAATTGTGCCTGTGTCTTCTTGGGTCTTAGTCGAAGATCTAGTTGATGTGACCAGGGCATTGATTACTATTGAACCACAAATTAATAATACGCTAACAGCGTACATTTTGCCAGGATTTTGGGTGTACAGTACGCCAGCCAATAGGGGGGCGATGATTGTGGCGCCGGCCGCTATTGTTTCAGCGAGTCCGTATGCCAGGCCCATATTAGCTCCGATGATGAGAGAGCGGATATAAGCTGTAGCTAAAGACCGGGAAGCACGAAATCCACCTAATAAGAAATAAGCAATTGTGTAAACTGGAAATCCAGTCCCTTGCCAAAGCATTAAGGCAAACAACCCAACTGCAACTTGACCAATTAAATATCCCAACCTGGCATTGAGTAAGCCCAATAATAGGCTCAGTATGACGATCCCAAGCTCGCTAATAGAATATAGCTGCCCGATTTGAATAAGGTTGAGATCTTGTTGATTTTGCAAGTAATTCGGGGAAAGTGGTTGGGGAAGATACATGGCAAATGACGCCAGGAAAAAGACCCCCAAAAAAACAAGATACCTGGTATTGATTAGCAAGTTTCTGCCATTATCGTGTTGAGTGATTGACTCAACCGATTGAGGTCGAATGAATAAGATCATCACAAATGAAATTAAAAATAAACAGCCAGCCAATATATATATGTTACGGAACCCGTAATAATTCCCAATCATTCCTCCCAGTAGAGGTCCAACGATAGCGCCTGAATGAAAAGCAGCGGAAACGAAAGTTATGGCGCGCCCGACTGACAAGTTGCCGCGGGCAGTTGTTATGTAGCTGTTCAAGGGGGCCAGTACAAACATTGTCAACCCATAGAGAAGCATAGCGACTACGAAGCCGGTTAGGGTATAAGCCAAGGCCATCATCCATGTAGAAACGACGCCGATAAACCAGGCTGACCATATAAGCGGTCTTCTTCCGAAACGATCGGCAAGATAACCTGCTGGGATGTGGGCGATCGCTGTGGCAATCCCGTACACTCCGAGAATTGCACCAATTTGGATTGGATCAGCACCAAGCTGCTCAAGGTACAACGGTTGGAAGGCAAAAAAGGCGCTTTCCCCAAAACCCCATGCGAATAATGAAATGGCTACTAGAATTAGATCGCGGTTCAAACCACACCCATCCTGATTTAAGAATGAGGGAAAAAGGATAGAAGAAGAATCTCGCTAACCGAAGTATTAGCCCACAATTTGAAGTCTACGCGGTAAATTAGTTAAACTCTCTGAGCCATCCGCAGTGATTAGAACATCATCCTCGATGCGGGTACCATTCCTGTTTGGCAGATATATTCCAGGCTCGATTGTGAAGGTCATCCCTTCGGAGAGGATGGAATCATTAGCGGCGTGGATATAGGGCTCTTCATGTCCTTCCATGCCTAACCCATGGCCTGTGCGGTGGAAAAAGTATTTTCCATAGCCAGCTTCTTCGATTACGTGACGAGTCACTTGGTCAACTTCACACGCAGGGATGCCTGGACGAGCAATGTCGCGTCCAGCCGCATTGGCCTCAGCAACGATATTGACGATTCGTTTAAGCTCAGACTCTACCTCCCCAATTGCAAATGTTCGAGTTATATCGGATACATAGCCCTGGTACCTGGCACCCCAATCGATGACGAGCAAATCTCCCACTTGCAGAGGTCGCTCAGTTGGCGAGGCATGTGGGTTGGCGCTATTAGGTCCAGCGGAGACAATAGGTGAGAAAGGTAGTACTGGTTCCGAACCACCCCTTAGTAGCTGTAAAGTCAATTCAGCCGCTAGATCCTTTTCGGTCATTCCAATTGTAATGATTGGCAGCGTGGCCTGGAGAGCTTTTTGAGCGATATCCACCGCTTTTCGTATCGCTTCGATTTCTGATGAATCTTTTTTGATTCTCAGGGAAAAGAGGCTACTCTCGGAAGAGACAAAGTTGGCATGAGGAGCAGCCCCCTCCAGGAAGCGAAGTTCCAAGACTCGCAAGTGTCTCGGTTCTACACCTATGCGACAATCCCCTTGAATACCGGTTGCGTGTGCTGCCCGCAAAAAGGCTTCAGACCAGGTTTGGGGATCATCACTATATTGATAGGTTTGAATTGGATAGGAAAGATCAGCTGTCTTTGCAGCTTCTAGCTCAGGGATAACCATCGTGAGTGGTTTTTCAGGGGTAATAATTGCAACAATGGGACGCTCCATGATGTGGTAGTGCATCCCGGTCAGGTAGGTTAAGCTGGAACCCGGGTTTAGGACAATCGCCTCGAGACCACTAGACTTTATAGCCTCTACCAGATGATCTTGGCGGGTTTTATAGATTGAGGATGATTGTTTGGTAGACATACGACCCTCCAGATTTATTGAATGGGAAGATTATAGCTTGAACTATTGAATGTAGGTAGATAGTGTTTCCTTGACAGCATACGAGCCCTCAGATAAAATCAATCTACTCCTGTTTGGGCCTGTAGCGCAGTTGGGAGCGCGCATCAATCGCACTGATGAGGTCGCGGGTTCGAATCCCGCCAGGTCCACTTGTTGACGGATTAAATGTTTGGGGGTAAAATTCCGGCATTAGTAATCTAGGGGCCCATGGCGCAGCTGGGAGCGCGTCTCAATGGCATTGAGAAGGTCGTGGGTTCGAATCCCACTGGGTCCACC
>DAOVXM010000337.1 GCA_030636125.1 Chloroflexota bacterium
CCAATATAAGTGGTATACATCAGTTAAGCCTCATTAAGCGCCCTTTCAACCACTATCTATCTTATTGAGTAAATATGACTGTCATTCAATCAATCTTACTTGGTATCGTTCAAGGATTAACAGAATTTTTGCCAATCTCGAGTTCGGGACACCTGGTCATCGTCCCGCATCTGCTAGGTTGGGAGATTCCCATCCGCGAAGCCTTTATATTCGACGTATTAGTTCAAGTGGCCACATTAATAGCCGTATTCGCTTACTTCTGGAACGACCTGGTTGAGATCAGTAAAGCCTTTTTACTGGGTATGAAGAGAAAGCAACCCTTTGATGACCCACAGTCCAAACTAGGATGGTATATTATTGTTGCCACTATCCCTGCAGGTATACTAGGTCTGGTACTAAAAGATGTTGTAGAAAGTGCATTTTCCAACCCAACAATAACGGGCATTTTTATGCTAGTCACCGCGTTCTTGTTGTTAATTGCTGAATTTGTGGGAAAGCGGAATCGAAAAATGAAGCAATTAGATTGGAAAGATGCTATATGGATTGGTTTATTTCAATCTTTTGCATTATTTCCAGGAATATCTCGCTCGGGCGCTACGATTACTGGAGGCATGACACGCGATCTGGAACGGCCTGCATCAGCACGTTTCTCGTTTCTCATTTCCATCCCAATTATGCTGGTTGCCGGATTAGCAGCCATGGCTGATTTATCAAAAGTCCCAGACCTGACTTCCCTACTCCCAACTTATATTCCTGGCTTTATCGCAGCTGCAATAACCGGGTATCTGGCTATCCGTTGGCTGTTAGGTTATCTAACCAATCACCCACTGTATGTTTTCTCAATTTATTGTGCTCTACTCGGATTAATTACGCTGGCTGTTGGAATCATCCGTTAATTCATCATCTCCAGTTGGTCACACTCTAAGCTCAGCACGTGTACGGAGATAGTGAACGATCTGCTCGCGTGAAAGCATTCCCACAAGATCATTACCCTCTAATACCGGTAATTGGGCAACGTTTGCGTCATCCATCATTTGCAAAGCAGACAACAACTCCGTATTCGGTGTTACCTTAGCCAGATGCTTTAAACTGACCATGACTTGCGCCGCGGTAGTGAAACGCCATTGACGTTGAGGTGTGCTAGAGATTTCATGCAAGGTCAATAATCCGCGCAATTCTCCATTATCTGACACGAAAAAGCAACGTTGACCACCCGTGAGCACACGTTCCTCCACCAATTGACTGATCGGCATAAGGCTTGGGACGGTAGGGCATTCCCGACTCATCACTTGCGCGACCCTCACACCACGTAGCAAATACTGCACATTCATTTGAGCTGAGGTGCTCGCGGCTGCATTTTGTAGAAACCAACCGATAAATGCCAACCAAGCACCATTTAAGAATTGTCCATTAAATATGGCGAACACGCCAAAGCCGATAAAACCAAATGCTATCAATTGCCCACTAAAAACAGCCACGCGATTCGCTTTTCGATAATCGTTTGTGACCCACCAGACCAATGCGCGTAAAATGCGACCCCCATCCAGAGGAAAGCCAGGAATCATGTTAAAACCAGCTAACATGAAGTTGATCCGCATCAAGTATCTACTGGACGCGGATATTGTAGGAATACTTTCGCCTATTAACCACAAACTTCCAAAAATAATCGCCAAAGTCAAACTAACCAATGGTCCTGCTAAAGCGATACGGAATTCAGCGCCAGGAGAGTTCGGCTCTTGTTTTAACTGAGCTACTCCGCCAAAAATGAATAAAGTTATGCTTTTAACACCTATATTATTTCGCAAAGCCACAAAGGAATGTCCCAACTCATGAGCTAGTACCGAGACAAATAGTAACAGACTCGTCACCAGTCCCAGGATGACATAAGTTAGCCCAGATAATTGTGGATATTCCTGAGGAAAATACCCTGCGGTTAGCGACCAGGTTAACAAAATAAAGATAAGAAACCAACTTGTATGCAAACCAATGGGAATATTCCAGATTCGTCCCAGTTTGAGGCTAGATTCCATTATATTGTTCTCAAAAGTTGTTCTGATTTGTAGGATAAATACTTAACGCTAATCATCGTAAGAAAATACCTTTTGTGCTCATTCCATAATTAAGTCGACATCAAATCTCTTCTGCCTTATTTAATTCCGATATAGCATAGATGTTCTTCCAAAATTGCATAACTAAGTCAATTTGCTAATGCAACTCCACTTCTTTCAACTGCCCATATAAATACCAATAAGTCTGCGGGGGAAACCCATATGCCAACAATTCATCCCAGACAAATTTTCCTGGCATAAGAATGGTCTTTAATATTTTATCCAATCCTTCTAATAACTTCTCTTCAATTTGAGGTACCTGAACCGCGTCAGGGGTTAGCAATTGCAACATCACACGTCGACTGACTTCGTAAGCATATCGATCAATATTATTTCTTGGATGAGCTCGATATTCTTCTAAAAAATCTCGCCAAAGGAATAAGCGAGCATGGAACTCGTGAGTAGCTTTGCTTTCCCAAGCAACTTGCCAACCTAAGCGTATCGCCTCAAATTCATTTTCCAAGTGAGTAAAAGCAGCTTGTAATGGTAAAGGAAGCTGCCGTGATCGTAGTCTTGCCATGGCTAGTAGTAATCCACCGAGAGTCAATTGTGGGTATGCTGGCTCGCCTGGAGGTGGTCGAACACCTATAGTCCAATAAATATCACTAGAAAGAATGTAGTTTTTAAGGATTTTCACACCTGCCTGCAAATAACCGAGATCGTATTCCGGAGAGGGCATTGATTTTCCTTTCATAATCAAGCTCACACTTAGTCGTAATTGAATTCTACACTATAATCTACCTTGGAGCCGACTTACCCGCTTTTAGACCTACTCTAAAACATTCCAGAATTAGCCGTATAGTGTCTAAATGAAACGATTCAGCAGCAATTTCCCCAAATGTTCATTAATTCGATTCAATTATTAAAAAAAACAGTGTGATGCAGATTCTCAGATCAAACGACCTTGCATCACACTATAAATCCAGTATGTTGGTTAGATGTAATTTAGATGAGTAAACGCAATGGCTCTTCGAAATATTTTTCCAAAGCCTGCAAGAATTGGGCAGCTTCTACCCCATCGCTAATGCGGTGATCTACAGAAATTGTCGCCTTCATACGAGATCCAGGTATTATTTGACCACCATCTACCACAGGGACTTCTCGTACCGATCCAACCGCTAGAATAGCCGCTTCTGGTGGATTAATAATTGCAATGAAATGCTCAACGTTGTACATACCCAGATTACTTACGGAGAAGGTTGAGCCTTCGATGTCATCGGCACGTACCTTTCCATCGCGTGCACGGCTAACCATTTCTCGCACTTCAGAAGAAATCTGCCTTATTGATTTCCGATCTGTATCATGACACACGACGGTTAAAAGCCCCCCCTCCACCGCGACAGCCACACCCAGGTTAACCTGCCCATGATGTACAACTTGATCACCAGTTAAGGATGCATTTAGATTTGGGAACTCTCTCAACGTCAGTGCAACCGCCTTGAGAATATAATCGTTGACCGATGTCTTTTCATCCTCTGGTAGCATAGTGTTGATTTTCTTTCGAAAATCCATAACAGCAGCCATATCATACTCGTGGGTTACATAGAAATGCGGCACTTGTTGCTTGACCTCGGTCATACGTCTGCCAATTGCCGCACGTAGCCGGTTGAGAGGTATGATCTGATCCTGTGGTGGTGGACCTATAGGTGTGAACACCGGTGAGGGAGTACTCGGTACCGTTGGAACTTGTGATGAGAGTGGAGGAGACTCGATATAGGCTTCAACATCTTTTTTTGTGATACGTCCACCCGGTCCACTTCCAGAGATAGATTTTATATCGAATTCAAGCTCTTCTGCCATACGACGGGCTAGCGGTGAAGCACGAACTCCTTGTGGGAGTTTGCCATTGGTAATTGACTCGGAAGAGATGGGAGGCTCTATTGAACTGACTGGTTCAGTAGTCTCGATTAGCTCCACCGTTGATTCCACCTCAGGTAAACCTTCTCCTATCAACGCATTGATATCGACCTCTTCACCTTCTTCAGCAACTACAGCAATCGGGGTATTTATCGGTACGATATCACCCTCGCTTACTAAATGTTTGGCAACAACACCGTCAAAATAGGATTCCACTTCCACCGTCGCCTTGTCAGTCTCAATTTCCGCAAGGATAGCGCCTTTGTTAACCGATTCACCTTCCAGAAC
>DAOVXM010000056.1 GCA_030636125.1 Chloroflexota bacterium
AACGGGCGCTCACGTTCGAGGATTTTGCCGACCGTTTGATCCAGGCGACTGGTTTGAAGTGGAAGACTCAAGACTCTCCCTACGCTCGGACCTCCCTGCACGGGGCTATTGAGCGGATGGTGATCTCCATCCTGGAAGACTTTCGCGCCGTAGAACGAGAAGAGAAAATTGACGATTACAACATCAGCAGATTGGATACCTTCACGATCACCAAGCTTGGGGGAGGCCTGCTAAAGGCCATCGCCGGCGGGCCCCTGTGACGATTGACGAACCACTCGGAATGGGTCCTGCGGATGGCCATATGAGCTTTCACCTTCTGGATCTCGTTATTCCCGGTGCCGACTCTGGAGGACGAAGAAAACAAGTCCTTCACAGATGAAGATGCGTTGGAAGGACGAGCTCGATAAGGCTGGTTTTTGATATGAAGCAATTTGGTGAACAATCCCCTCGTTTCAATTTTTTCCTCAACCCCTACCAAGACAATCGATTCACGCGTTGCCCCAAATGCGGTTCCAAAACCCGCCTACGCAAACTCCCCCTGGTCGTTCATGTTGACCCAAACCATTTGATTTCCATCAACCGCACCTGCCGATATTGTCCCGGATGCGAGCTGTTGATCGCCCATCAAGATGTGTTCGAACATCTCCTGGCTGAAATGTTTTATAAACATGCGCCTGAAGTAATTGGGAACGATTACCTGGTTATTGGAACTATTGACCGGTCCGTGTGGAAGAAGGGGACAATGACCCATCTAACAGTCCAGGAACTGATAACACAGCTCCACGATTTCAAACAGGTATTAAGCTTTGAGCCTCTTGATTATGGATGGATAAAAGGGGATAAACAGCCGGGAGAGGCTTAAATCTCCTAAGACAAGTCATTCGATGGACAAAACCTTTCGAACAACGCATGGACTGTTCATTTTCGAATTCGACAGATCGTATTTACTCCTATGGATTTGCGTTGACTCTTGTTGACAATGCCAGGATGAATTTTCGTCATCTTTGTCCAAGAGGCCTTTGTGTTTTAATTGGCCATTGGACAGAAGGGTATCCAATTTTCTCTATAGTGGGATATAAACATTAAAAAAACCCCGCCTTTCGGCAGGTCTGGGTGGAAGGAAAGCGGCGTTTTGGTAAGGTTTTATGCCCTCCAAACATCTATTTGAATGAGCGCGGCAGGGCTCGAACCTGCAACCAATGGCTTAAAAGGCCACTGCTCTACCATTGAGCTACGCGCCCTCAGTGCGAGTTGAATTCTATCACGCGAATTTATCACCGTCAACGCTTGTGCTGCGTGAGGCGCTTGACATTTCTAGTAGGACTGGTTACCATAACAAACACAGGCAGGAAATTTATTGTCTTGGAATTATATAGACCGCAGCGATCTAGCTTATAACGATATCCCAGGAGGTTATTATGGCCGAGCTACAACATATAAGCGAAGCTAATTTTCAAAACGAGGTACTCGATGCGAACCAACCGGTCATGGTGGACTTCACCGCAGTGTGGTGTGGACCCTGCAAGATGCTTGATCCGGTGGTAAAGGAACTGTCCGAAGAATGGGCAGACTCCGTGAAGGTAGTTAAGTTGGATGTGGATAACAATCCCAGCCTGGCCATGCAATACCAGGTGATGGGCGTGCCCACGCTGATGCTTTTCGTCAATGGGCAAATCAGCGAACGCATCACCGGCTACCAGCCCAAGGATCGTATCTTAGCAAAATTCGGACCTCATCTAAACTAACTCGCCGAGCACAGTTAAGCAAGATAAAAGATTCAGGATGGTATTCCAGATCATCCTGAATCTTTATGTTTAATTCAATCCAATGAACCCTCAAAAAAAAACGGGTTTTTTAAAAGCGTTTTCCCAAAATGCGCTGGCTTCAGAAAGGAAAAGTGAGGTGTTTGCCAACATTTTCACTGAAAAACCCGTTTTTTAGCTGATCTTCCCCCACAAAAGGATTATCACACGCCTTTTTTTAGTAGCATCATCCAATTGTTAAACTGTTTTAACGCTAATAGGCGCGAATGTATCGAATGCCGCGAATTGAGAAAGGAATCAATAAAACATTGGCGATATTCGCCCATTCGCGACATTCGCGCTCAATATTCCTAGAATCCCATAAAAAGTGTCGGGGAGACAGATCCAATACATATTTTCCGGATTAACCACCAGCCTGAGCACGTACTTTTCTGGTATAATCTTATTGCGACTAATTGCAAAAGAGAGTATTCGCAATATGCCCTATACACAAACTTTTATCCAAACTTTACGGGGACGTGGTTACCGCATCACTCCCCAACGCGAGATGATCATCCAGGCGCTCGTCCAGAACGAGAGGCATATGACCGCGGAAGAAATTTTCAACCAGGTGCAGTCTCTCACTCAGTCCACCAACATCGCCACCGTCTACCGCACTTTAGAGTTATTGGTTGACGAGGGCTTGGCTTGCCAGAACGACCTGGGAAGTGGGCGCGTGGTCTACATCACAAGACGACATGGCCCACACATTCACCTGATCTGCCGGCAATGCGGGAACGTGATTGACGCAGACAACCAACTCCTCGAACCCTTGCGCGCCTGGCTCCATGAGCAATATGGCTTCGAGGCCGATTTGCACCATATCTCCATCCGCGGTGTCTGTGATACGTGTTTAAGCTTACCTCAAAGTTAGGAGGTCCAAATGTTATACTCTCCCACTCCCATGCACATACCAGATGGTTTTCTATCCGTTATCGTCTCGATTTTATTATGGATCGTAGCGATTATTGGTGTTGGCTATGCCCTCCGGCGTGTTGGCCAGGACATGAACGAGCGCAAGGTACCCTTGATGGGGGTGCTTGCCGCCGCAATTTTCGCCGGGCAGATGCTCAACTTCACCGTGGCGGGCGGCACTTCCGGTCACCTGATGGGCGCGGCCATCGCCACAATCCTGCTCGGACCGTGGGCTGCGATTGTGGTTATGACTTCTGTGGTATCGATCCAGGCGTTGATCTTCCAGGACGGGGGCTTGTTGGCTTTAGGCGCCAATATCTTCAACATGGCCATCGTTGGCGTAGCCGTATCTTATGTGGTCTACCACGCTATTCAGAAGCTGGCAGGGGGGCGCCGATGGGGACTATTCGTAGGCGGATTTGCAGCAGCCTGGTTATCGATATTTATCGCCTCCCTGGGGGTTGGGCTCCAACTGGCGCTGTCAGGAACTTCACCCGCCAATATCGCCATCCCCACCATGGGGGGCATCCATGCCATCATCGGCATCGGTGAAGGCCTGATCACGATTGGCGCGCTGGCATTGATTTACGCTAGCCGGCCCGATTTCCTGGAGATTGGCGAAGAAGGACCAGTTAGTGGCATACTAATTTGGGTTATCGGGCTGCTGTTAGCGTTCGGGTTGGTCATCGCCTCACCTTTGGCATCTGCCCATCCAGATGGCCTGGAATGGGTTGCCGAACAAGGTGGCTTCCTGGATACTGCCAGGGATCCTCTTTACAATATCATCCCCGACTACCTTCTCCCAGGGATATCGAACGAGGCTTTGGCGACGGTGTTGGCGGGTGTGGTGGGCACGTTGATCGTGTTCGGAGTGGCTTTAGGGCTTGCTTACACGCGGCGTTCTCGCCAATCAACCAAACCGTTGTCAGACTAGTGTTGCGCGGCGAAAGTGACTCGATAGTTTGGTAACAATGGCGCAACACTGGCCACTTCTATATGCACATCCACTTCCTGGACCCCTACCAGCCCCACCAAAGCCCAATCCACGAACTTGATCCACGCGTCAAGTTCGTGTTAACTTTAGGGTTCATCCTCACCGTAGCCCTGACACCGCCTGGAGCTTGGCCGGTGTACATTCTGCTTCTCGCCATCATCTTATCAGTCGAAATGCTGTCTGAGGTAGGTATCGGCTTCGTGCTGAAACGCGCCGTATTGGCTTTCCCTTTTATATTGGCAGCCCTGCCCGTGATTTTCACTATAGATGGAACCCCACTGACCAGCCTCCAGATTGGGACCTGGACATTGACAATCACGCAGCCCGGGATGGTCCGTTTTATAAGCATTGCCCTCAAATCGTGGATTTCGGTACAGGCAGCCATCGTATTGGCAACCACCACGACTTTCCCTGACTTATTAGTAGCCATGCGAGCGGTCAAAGTGCCCCGTTTACTTGTCGCCATTTATGGATTGATGTGGCGTTATCTGTTCGTGCTGGCCGACGAGGCGCTGCGCCTGAACCGGGCGCGCGCCGCCCGCAGCGGCCATCCTGGATCTCCGGGCGCAAAAACCGGCGGCAGCATCGCCTGGCGAGCGCGTGTCACCGGTGGGATGGCTGGCAGCCTGTTTTTACGCGCGATTGAGCGCAGCGACCGTATCTACATGGCCATGATCTCACGCGGCTATGATGGAGAAGTGCGTACGATGCCCCTACCGGTCTTGAAACCGGTCCATTGGGTTATAGTAACCGTTAGCATGGTGATTCTCGGTTTTTTACTGGGATTCGCCTATTTATTTTGGTCATAGACCCTTTATTAGATTGTCAAATAAAACTCAATCGTTTCTTACACCATCGAAGGAGAATCCCAATACTTCCGTGCTGTTAGCCAATTATTAAATCAAGTATTATTCGATCACATACTTATGCACCACTCAATAGAAGTAGAAAACCTGTCCTTTTCGTATCCAGATGGTCATCCTGCATTGCAGAATGTTTCACTCTCCATCCAGCCTGACGAAAAAGTCGCCCTGGTTGGTCCAAACGGGGCGGGAAAATCCACCTTACTCTTGCATCTGAACGGCATCCTATCCGGTCAGGGCTCGGTGCGGGTTTGTGATGTGGATGCCTCGAAAGGTAACCTGGGGCGGCTGCGCGCCATGGTTGGATTGGTCTTTCAATCTCCTGAAGACCAGCTCTTTTCGCCTAAAGTTTATGATGACGTGGCTTTTGGCCCTCTCTACCAGGGACTATCCCCCGAGGAAGTACAAAATCGTGTGGTCGAAGCGCTGGATGTCGTTCAGATGGGCAGTTACGCCCAACGCGTTTCGCACCACCTGAGCATGGGCGAAAAGAAGCGTATCGCCATCGCCACCGTGCTCTCAATGAAACCGGAAGTCCTGGCACTGGATGAACCCACCGCGGGGTTGGATCCCCGCTCGCGCCGTTCCTTGATTAACTTTCTGCATGATCTCCCTATGACCATGTTGGTTTCAACACATGATATGCTGATGGTGGGTGACCTTTTCCCTCGGATGGTCATCATGGATGAGGGCTGCATCGTCGCCGATGGGCCTACCGAACAGTTGATGGGGGATGCCGCTCTGCTGGAGGCGCACGGCCTGGAAGTCCCCTGTCTCTAATTTGCAGGTGGGGCGCACATCCAAAAGCAGCAAATCGTTCAAGATTCCTTGTAAGATGCGCCCTACATCAGAACCCAACCGGTTTAATTCCTAGTGTTGCGCCATTGTTACCAAACTATCGAGTCACTTTCGCCGCGCAACACTAGTCTGCCGGGACGGCCACATTCTCGGTCAGCCCAGCGGCCTGGCGGAGCAAGACAGCTTTATCAGTGCGCTCCCAAGGCAGGTCGAGGTCATCGCGACCGAAATGTCCATAAGCTGCAATTTGGGAATAAATCGGGCGGCGCAGGTCTAGATCGCGTATGATTGCTCCTGGACGCAGATCAAAGTGCTGGAGGACCAGCTCGGAAATCCGCTCATCAGAGATCTTGCCAGTTCCAAAGGTTTCCACATTAACACTGAGCGGATGGGCAACCCCGATAGCATAAGCCACCTGGATTTCACAACGGTCCGCCAATCCCGCGGCAACCACATTCTTGGCAGCCCAGCGCGCCGCGTAGGCCGCCGAACGGTCAACTTTCGTCGGGTCTTTGCCGCTGAAACAACCTCCTCCGTGACGGCCCATGCCACCATAGGTATCGACAATGATCTTGCGGCCTGTCATCCCAGCGTCACCTTGGGGGCCACCAATCACAAATCGTCCAGTGGGGTTGACAAATATCTTGAGGTCGCCATCTAAGAGCTCGGCTGGGATAACCGGATTGATGACGTGCTCAATCATAGCCGCGCGGATTTCCTCTTGACTGATTTCCGGGGCGTGCTGGGTGCTGACCAGCACAGTATCCACCCGAACCGGACGCCCATATTGGTATTCCACCGTGACTTGAGTCTTGCCATCTGGGCGCAACCAGGGCAAAGTGCCATCCTTGCGTACCTCAGTTAAGCGGCGAGCGAGTTTTTGCGCTAAGTAGATCGGCATCGGCATCAGGGCAGCTGTCTCATTACAGGCATAACCAAACATCATCCCCTGGTCACCGGCGCCAATCGCGTCTACTTCCTCTTCGCTCATCTCGCCAGCCTTGGCTTCCAACGCTCTATTCACGCCCATAGCAATATCGCCGGATTGCTTAGCTATCGCTACCAAGACGCCACAACTATTACCGTCCAGACCTTTAGCACTATTATCATAACCAACATCATTGATCACCTTGCGCACCAGGTCATCATAATTGATATTGGCGCGCGTGGTAATCTCTCCCAACAGCATGACATAACCGGTTTTGGTTGTCGTCTCGCAGGCAACACGTGATAATGGATCCTGTTCTAAACAGGCATCTAACACCGCATCACTGATTTGATCGCACAACTTATCCGGGTGTCCTTCGGTCACCGACTCAGAAGTAAACATCAGGCTGGGGGAATTCATAAATGTGGTACTCATACACTACCTCCATAAAAGAAAGCAAATTGCCCCTTCGCGTTACTTGAAAGGGCAAGAAAAAGTCTATGCTAGCCCTCTCATCTTCCAGAACATCCGTCTGCCAGAATTGGCACCTTCCGTCGGTTTTGCCGAACTGGGGTTGCCGAGGCTTCACAGGGCCGGTCCCTCCACCTCTCTGGATAAGAGTGCCGTTAGGGGCTATTTAATTGTTGTTGGCGATAATACCATGAGTGTTAGGAGATGTCAATCGATCTTAAAAATGCTTCCCAGTATCTATGCATTCGGCGCAAAACATCTTGATAAAATCCAGGACCTTCATCCGCCAATTATAAAAAGACCCATACAATTACATAATAGCCGATCGCTGCTGCCCATAACCACGAATCAATGCGGTCAAACACGCCTCCATGGCCCGGGATTAGATTCGATGAATCTTTGACACCCGCCTGCCGTTTAAACATACTTTCACCTAGATCACCAAGTGTCGTCAGCACAGAAAGGACGAATCCCAATAAGGCTCCTTTCCACAGGGTAATGGCAGTATCCGGTCCAGCCCAGTTCATAAAGATCAAAGCCAGCAGCGCAGTGCCAACCGTACCGGTCAGAACACCTCCAAGATACCCTTCCCAGGTCTTCTTAGGACTTAAACGTGGACTGAGCTTATGTCGTCCAAAACCGCGTCCGATAAAATAAGCCCCTGAGTCAGCAATCCAGACGGCGGGGAGCACTAACAGGACCCACCACAAACCTTCTGGAAGTTCCCGTAAGGAAATCAAGTAGGCGCCCAACCAACCCAAGTAGAATATTCCCGCCAGGGAAATCCCAAAATCAGTGCCTGACTGGTCACGACCGCGCTCATAAGCTACCAGGTGGTAGGCCATGCTGACGAGGATGATCAGGGTTATCATCCATGGAGCACTCTCAAAACCATCCCTTACCCGTCCGTAGACGAGCAGCAGAGCCCCCAACGGGACGAGGATTCCGGCGGGTTGAAACCCACCTGTGCGGAATATCCGAACGTATTCCCATGCAGCTAACCCCACAAACAAAGCCACCAATAAAGCATAAGCCCAATCCCCATAATAGATAAGGGCTAAGCCAATTGGCAGCAAGATGGCAGCGACGATAACACGTTTAGCGAGCATGGGCAGGGGTATCCGCTTTGGTCGCTGAACTTCTCCCATAACGTCGCTCGCGATGAGCGTACTCTTGCAGAGCTTTTAACAGCTCTTCCCGGTCAAAATCAGGCCAGAAGGTCGGCGTAAAATACCACTCGGAATACGCACCCTGCCAGATCAAGAAATTGCTTCCGCGTAGTTCACCAGAAGTGCGGATAATCAAGTCGGGGTCAGGAACACCAACCGTGAACAGATATTGGCTGACCATATCGTCCGTTACATCCTCAGCATTGACACCATCCTCGATTATATGCTGTATCGCACAAACGATCTCATCACGGCCACCATAATTAAATGCTACGTTTAAGACCAAACGCGAGTTATCCCTGGTATAGTCTACTGCCTGGATAACCTTTTTTCGTAATGCCGGAGCAAGGCGATCCAGCCGGCCGATATGGCGCAACTGCACACCCTGGTCGTGTAATTCCTGCAACTCCCTATCAATCACATCCTCCAGGATACGCATCAGGCCGCGCACCTCTACGGAAGGCCGCCCCCAGTTCTCTGTAGAAAAGGCGTAGATCGTCAAGTAACGGATATCAAACTCAATACACGCCTCGATCACGCGCCGCAAGTTCTCTGTACCAGCGCGATGCCCGGCCAGGCGTGGCAGCCCACGTGCCAACGCCCAACGTCCATTCCCATCCATAATAATGGCAACGTGAGTGGGGATTTCTTCTGGCAAATCCAAGCTGTCGTTAGAATTCATATCTACCTGAGGATAGAGCCAGGCTACCCTTCTAAAATTTCTTTATCTTTGCGCTCACCGACAGCATTTACCTCTTCGATATAACGATCGGTTATTTTTTGTAGCTCTTCCTCACCCCGTTTGAGATCATCTTCAGAGATCATCTTCTCTTGCTCGAATTCGCGCAAATCTCGAATGCTGTCTCGGCGCACATTGCGAACAGCCACACGGGCTTCTTCCACTCGGCTATTGACCACCCTGGACAATTCTCGTCGACGCTCCTCGGTCAAGGGTGGAATATTCAGTCGGATTGACTTCCCATCATTATTAGGGGTCAAACCTAAATCGGAGGCCAATATAGCCCGCTCTATATCCTTCAGCGTTGAAGCGTCAAAAGGTCGAATCAACAAAGAACGTGGCTCAGGAACGCTGATGCTGGCCAGTTGAATCAAAGGGGTCAGGGTACCATAATATTCAACTTGCAGTCGTTCGATCAGCGCTGGGCTGGCACGCCCGGTGCGGATTCCCGCCAAATCTTCTTCCAAGGCTTGAACCGCGCCTTTCATTCTCGACTCGGCGTCTTTATATATATCCTTCAGCATAGTGACCTCCTTGTCCTACCTATAGGATACTCGAAAATGTAAAGGGAGAAAAGGGGCAAAAATCAGGTCAATCCGTCACCAACGTACCAACTTTTTCACCAAATAACGCCTGGCGGAGCGCATCCGGTTGCCATAGATTCAATACGAGAATGGGCAAGTGGTTATCCATACACAGCGAAATCGCCGTGCTATCCATCACCTCGAGGCGGCGATTGATCGCCTCCATATACGTGATATGGTCAAAGCGCACCGCCTCTGTGTTGACTATGGGATCACTATCATAAATACCATCAACTTTGGTAGCCTTAATCAAAACATCAGCGCCGATTTCCATGGCTCGTAATGCGGCAGCAGTATCGGTTGAGAAGTAGGGGTTTCCCGTGCCGCCCCCCAGGATCACCACCCGTCCCTTTTCCATGTGTCGTAAAGCCCGGCGGCGTATATATGGCTCGGCTACGGAGTGCATTTCCACTGCAGTTTGAACACGGGTAACCAGGCCTGAGCGCTCCATGGCATCCATTAATGCCAGGGCATTCATCACGGTCGCCACCATTCCCATATAATCCGCCGTAGCCCGATCCATGCCACGGTCTAAACCGACCCGGCCCCGCCACAAATTTCCAGCCCCAATAACGATCGCTACCTCCACGCCTAGACCGCGAACCATGCTCACAAGACTAGCCAGGTCCTCCGCTTGTTTTGGGTCAATCCCATATCCTTCAGGTCCCGCTAGTGCCTCGCCGCTCAGTTTGAGCAAAATCCGACGGTATTTCAAATCATTACCCATGCGTGAAGTACTCCTTTCTACAGGGATTATAAAAAAGGCCAACCAGGTGGTTGGACCAGACAT
>DAOVXM010000275.1 GCA_030636125.1 Chloroflexota bacterium
CTGAAACAGTTTGCCTTCTATAGTTTTGCTCCAGCGCAGGCTACCGCCGTCCGAGTTCACAGCCGTGAATACGCCGCTTTCCGAACCAAAATATATTGTATCCTCCGTCACGAGAGGTGTACCGGTGATACCTTGCTTCTTTTCAGAAACCAGCTTGTACGGCTGCCAAATATTGGATCCGCTTTTTGCGTCTATGGAATAAAACGTGCCGGTCATGTCGCCAAAATAGAGCACTTCTTTTTCCAGCGCGGGTCCCGACCATACCCAACCTTCAGTAGGTATACGCCATAATATTTCTCCGTCCTGATTATTCAAAGCCACCATTTCTGAATTTAAGGTGCCTATATAAAGAGCGCTTTGTTCTTCAAATGGCGGAGTGCCCGCTAGGGCGCCCGCCAGGTCTTCGGAAGTCCAGAGCAAGTCCCCGCTTTGAGCATCAAGGGCGTATATGACGTGATCCATGGAGGGCAGATAAAGTGTGTCACCCTCGATCAACGGCGTCGCCCATTGTTTAAATTCAGTTCCAAACGTCCAAAGCAGTTCTCCATCGTAATCCAATACATAAAGGTTGCTGTCCGAGGAAGGTGCGTAAATCCTTTCACCATTCACAAGCGGACCGGCGATATAAAGATCCTGGGAGCCGTTGAACGTCCAATTCTTCTGCCCATTTTCAGGATTCAGGCTGTAAAGCACCTTGTCATAACTGCCTACGATTAATTGACCATCTTCTGTCAAGGCAGGCGGGGCGAAGAACGTGATTTTATTGTCAGGTTCGACTGGGAAACGCCATTTCTCAGTTCCATTATCCAGGTTAACTGCATAAACGTGGGTTTTGTTTGCCAGGTATGCAGTGCCCCCCTCAACATCAACCGTCAAACCAGGCCAGCTTTGAGTTGTAACACCACCTCCTGCGCATGCCGACAGGAGTACGACCAGAATAATGATAAATATTAGGTACAGGTAACGATTTCTATTCATATACGATAACTTTCACTTTTTATATACAGGTTTATTTACATCCAAATGATGATCAAAATTTCACAGTGTATTTTAAGGCACCGGATCTATGCCGCCCGAATTGAAAGGGTTGCAGCGCAGGACGCGCCAGACTGCCAGAAATCCGCCCTTGATAACGCCGTGTTTGTAGAGCGCCTGGTAACCGTAGTGCGAACAGCTCGGGTAGAACCGGCATGTATTCTGGGGTAAGGTGCGCGAAAATGTCGCCTGGTAAAGACGGATCAATCCCAACAATATGAAGCGCGGCAGGTTAGTCAAGCGCAGTTGAAGGTCTCGCAAACGCGGTTCATCAATGTGCTCGTGTTCTGCTTCAGTAGAGAAATGTTCCGAATGGTATTCAGATGTCATAGAATATTTATATCAGTTTGGCACGCAATAGTAATTCTTCGAGAGCGGTTTCCGTTTGCTGGTAGGTCCCATCTGCCATAGGTTTGCGAGCGATCAGGATGATATCCCATCCAGGTGCGACTTTTGGAAGCAGGTCTTTAATAACGGCCCTGATCATCCTCTTCGATCGATTGCGCTGTACAGCTTTGCCTATGGTTTTCCCCGCAATAATCCCAACCCTTGTTCCTTCTCGCTGGTTGGGAGAAGCAATCAGCACGATAAGCGGGTGGGCGTATGACTTTCCGTAGCGCCGCACCCGCAAGAAGTCCCTAGATTTGGTCAGGCGGAAACTGCGCTTCACCCTGGTGTTTGGGATCCCTCTAATTTACTGTCTCGGCGGTTAACTCTTCCAGTTTATCTTCTTGACGTGATTATTCATGCTCACCGATAGTTGGCGGCGACCTCTAGTGCGTCGTTTTTTAATAACTCTGCGGCCTCCCTTGGTCGACATACGGGTCCGAAAGCCGTGTACACGCATACGACGTCTCTTTTTTGGTTGATATGTACGTTTTGGCATAATTCACTACTTCTTTCAAAATTGGTTAAATTTCCGATTTGCTGACTTATGAACCTTGATTATTGCTATAGACGAACGATGATTATACCTCAAATTTTTGGTTTTGATGGCAGTCTTTGCTGAATTGTGAGTCTGCTTTAATCCACAGAAAGGAGAAGGGCTCCATTATAACAGGAACCCTTCTGCTTTCCAGTTACAGATTAGACCTGAAAATCAAGCGTTCTGGTGTGCCATCTTGGCAGATCGTACAGTGTTCCTTAATAACATGGCGATGGTCATCGGTCCCACACCCCCAGGACTTGGGCTGAGCATTCCTGCGACTTCTTTGACCTCGTCAAAGTCGACATCGCCTACCAAACGATAGCCTTTTTCTGTACTTGGATCATCTATCCGGTTGGTACCGACATCAATCACCACAGCACCAGGTTTGACCCAGTCCGCTTTCACCATTTCCGGTCGACCCACTGCAGCGAGAAGTATGTCAGCCTGGCGGGTTATACCTGGCAGGTCTTGTGATCGAGAGTGGCAAATCGTAACCGTAGCATTTCGCTTGACCAACAGGAGCGCTAAAGGCATGCCTACAATATTGGAACGACCCAATACGACCGCATTCGCCCCATCTATTTGAACATTCATTTCATCCAGCAAATAAATACATCCATTTGGCGTGCAGGGTACAAACAACGATTCGCGACCTTTCTGCGCCAATCGCCCAATGTTGATGGGGTGAAAACCGTCTACATCCTTTTCAATATCGATGGCATTAAGCACTCGCTCATCATCCAACCCGGATGGCAATGGAAGTTGCACCAGAATTCCGTTCACCTTTGGATCGGCGTTCAGTTCCGCCACCAGATTCTCAACTTCTTCCTGTGTAGCAGTGGCGGGTAATGTGTATCCGAACGACTCAATTCCTGCTTTCGCGCATGCTCTCTGCTTCATGCGAACGTATACTTCTGAGGCCGGGTTTTCCCCCACCAGTACTGTTGCCAGCCCGGGAGGAGGGTAACCCTCGGCGACCATCTCGGCGACATCTTCAGCTACCTGCTCGCGCACCTTCAGACCAATCGCCTTGCCATCAATAATTTGTGCTGACATAAAATTCTCCTTTTGTTACTATCTAATTGTTTTTATTATTGCAGCTAGAAGTGTATACAATACCCACAATTATGCTCGAATTAATAGCGCTTGACAATTGACATTTGTCACATTGGAATATAGACACTCTTCAAAACCAGGGCTAAGCAAAATGAGATATCACTGTGAGCCTAGCGCGGTATTCTCAATATTGGGCAGTAAAGGTTCGCCCTGACCCGCCTCCCCCATAATATCCAAAAAACGGCCTTCGATTTTCGAAACCAGCAAATCCACCGGCTGGTCGGATATAGGAACCTGCCCGCCTGCCATTGAACCATGTCCCCCAGCCTTTCCCGGTGGGAAAATCACGCCCTGCACAATAATGCCTGCATCTTCTCCCCCAGTCTCAGTGCGCAGCGACAGATACAATGTTGAGCTATGGTAGCCCAAACAAAGCACGGCGCGTGCGTCTTGCAAACGAATGAGCATATCTGCAATCTCGGCCACAAAATCTGGTCGATGCATCTTCCCAAGGTAAACCAGGACAGTTCGACCAAATATACGGGCTGCTTCTAAGCCCTGGCTGAACGCGCGGAAATAATCCCTCGATAGTCCTGCTTGTTCGACTCTTATCAACAGGGAATGGTCTATCATTCCCAGCATCTTAAAATAAATCGACTGATCTAGCACCGAGGCGCCGCGTGAAAGCCCGCGTGTATCGGTTTGAATACCATAAAATATCGCCGTCGCAAGTACCGGATCAAGTGTTACCCCGGCTGCTTCCAAGTACTGGTAGACCATACTGACCGTTGCGCCCACTTCAGGGCGCACATCCGCGTAGCGCACCAACTTCAAACCCTCGCGCAGCGGGCGGTGGTGGTCGATGACAATATCAGGGATCAATTGGTCCGGCAAGTTATTATTGCCCGCTGCCGGTTGGGTATCCACAAGTGCTATGGCTGAATAATCCTCCAGGCGGGATAATTCCTGCGAGTACTCCCACTCCGGGGTCAGTATCTTCAGCATTGCTTTGTTTTCAGCCCTGGCTACCAATCCACTGTAGATCATCCTGGCAGGTATGCCCCAGGTCCCCTCAAACAACGCCGCCAGTCCTTTTCCAGTAGCCAGCGCGTCGGGGTCAGGGTTTTCATGGGTCACGATCAGCACTGGTCCACTTCCAGCCACGCTGTGCAATTCATCCATCCGATTTTGATCAATCGGATTGGGGAGAGGAATCGTCAACTCGTTCATTTATATTTCAGTTCTCTAATTGTCATGATTCGGGTTCTTCACTTATTGTGACCTGTACTTCTGAAGGGAACATTTCTAGCGAGATCCCCGAGGGAGCCTCATATTCCAAAGGCAGGAAATGTACCCCGGGTGGCATATCAGTTACATCCACATAAATTAGGACCAACGACGGGGCTGCTTCGATTCCATCTAAAATGGGCTCTGAACCGATCAGCAGAACCGATACCTGCTGAGGTGATATTTCTGCTGAAAAAGTTAAAGGCAGCCCGCGGATTGAAGGCGCGACCGTTTGCAGCAGATAATTGGTTGCCGGGGAAACAAAAATGCTGACAACCGCGCTGTCCACAGTCTCTCCCTTTTCCCCCTTCCCAACAACACCACCCGGCAATATCAACGGGACATCCAGGGTTAACTCGCTGTACACGTTGGTCAATGTTATCGGAGCCGTCAAGATAAAATCACCAACACTTTCGAGCGATGTGCGCGGTCCGGTTAGGGTCAGCGAGGTGGGAGACAGACGTACGCTCGTGATCTCATACCC
>DAOVXM010000043.1 GCA_030636125.1 Chloroflexota bacterium
TATCCTGATTAAATTCAACGTACCTAACTATCCCTTTCCAGAACGGGCTGCGCGCGCCTTCCGTGCTATGGCTGACGACCGTGATACCCAGAGTCGCTCTCTCCCCGAATTCGTTACCTTCGAAGTAGACCGGGATGCAGTACAGAAGAGTATCGAGCGAGTACGCTCAGAGGGACGGGTGTCCATCGGCGATGCTGAGGCTCGCGATATCTTGAAAGCTTATGGAATGCGCATCCCTCATTCAGAAGTGGCCGAAACCCCGGAACGGGCAGTTGAAATTGCCAACCAGATTGGTTATCCAGTGGTGCTTAAGATTGCTTCCCCAGATATTTTGCACAAAACTGATGTGGGTGGGGTTAAAGTTGGTTTGGAAAGTCCCGAAGAAGTTCTCGACGCCTATGAACTGATGGTATATAGGGCACAACGTTATATCCCGGATGCACGTATCTGGGGTTGCCTGGTACAGGAGATGATGCCTCAAGGCGGCGTAGAGGTGCTGGTCGGAATGAATCGCGATCCACAATTTGGACCACTGGTCACATTTGGGCTTGGTGGTATTTACGTCGAGACATTAAAGGATGTGACATTTCGCATCGCACCTTTTTCACCACAAGAGGCTGAGGAGATGTTGAACGAGATCCGTGCACATGCTCTCCTCGACGGTGTGCGCGGCAAACCCGGTGTGGACAAAGCAGCGATTGTGGATGTTTTATTGCGAATTGGACAGCTCGTACAAGATTTCCCTGAAATCGCTGAGCTGGATATCAACCCACTAATGGTGTATCCTCCCAACCAGGGCTCAATAGCTATCGATATGCGCCTGATCTTACAAAGTTAGCTGGTTTTGCCTGTGTTAATTTTTCAGGAGACTGTAAATGAAATCCTTATATGTAACCTCCGTTGAACGATATTCCGGAAAGACCGCTACCTGCCTGGCATTGGGTAAACGCCTGCAGGCGGATGGCTACAAAGTCGGCTACCTAAAACCCGTTAGCTACCAGCCCTGGCGTGTGGGTGACAGAATTGCAGACGAGGACGCCGCCTTCGTAAAGGATGTTCTAGACCTGGAAGCCCAACCATGGGAACTCTCCCCGGTAGTGGTAACACCAAAATTTTTACGTGAGCGCCTGCAGAGTCAGGAGGACATCAACCTGATGGATCAGGTCAAAGAAGCTTCTAATGCCGCCGGATCTGGCCAGGATGTATTATTGCTAGAAGGTGGAGCTAGCTTACGGGAAGGATATGTGGTTGGATTACCTACTCCAGCTGTTGCCGCCGCGCTGGGTAGTGCAGTTCTTGTTGTTGTCAAGTACCGCGGCAAAGTCCGCCTTTTAGATGATGCTCTCACAGTACGCACCAGACTTGGCGCTACTTTCAGCGGCATCATCATCAACCGCGTTCCCAAGGAATCTATAAATTTCGTATCAGAAGTCGCGGTGCCCTACCTTGAGCGACACGATATTCCAGTTTTTGGCGTCATCCCCGAGAAACGCGGACTGGAAGCCCTTACTGTTGAAGAAATTATTAACGTGTTGGATGCTCAAGTGCTTACAAAAGAGGTCAACCGCCAAGCCCTGGTCGAGACACTGACCATTGGCGCTATGACCGCCGAAGCTGCACTCAGCGTTTTCCGTAAGCAAACCAACAAAGCCGTAATTACCGGTGGCGATCGTACCGATATCCAACTGGCAGCTCTCGAGACATCCACGACCTGTCTGATCCTTACCGGAAACCTGCATCCTAGCCCACTAATCGTCAAACAAGCTGAGGAGTTCGGTGTTTCCATACTGCTGGTTCCGACCAATACCATGGAGACCGTTGAATCCATTGAAAAGGTCTTTGGTAAGACTCGTTTAGGGCAAACCGTCAAACTGCAGCAATTTGAAACTTTAGTCGCCTCGCATGTAAATATGGATCGCATCTATCAAGCCTTAGAGCTGAAGCCATAATCAAAAGCTGAAGAATCATCCCCTGATGAGAGAGCAGATTGGGTCCAGCATTAATTTTTTATTTCCAGGCGCTCCCCTCTAGATGAAACTTCGCAGCGATCCACGCTGGGCATATGTCCTGGTCAACCTTTCTACCATGCTCTGGGCCAGTAATATCGTCTTGGGTCGGGCGCTGCATGACCAGGTGGGCCCAGCCACACTGGCGGCAGCCCGCTTCAGCGTCGCAGCTTTACTTTTCGCCTTCCTTCTGCGCAAATTCGAAAGCGATCAATCCAAAATCCCGCTACGCGGACGGGATTGGTTGGTTCTTTTCGGTATGGGGTTCACCGGTATATTTGCCTTCCCAACCCTGATGTACCTGGCCTTGAACTACACCAGCGCCACCAATGCCGTCTTGATCAACGGCGCTTCTCCCCTGGTAACGGTCTTTTTGGCGGCGCTTTTCTTAGGGGAAGCCATCCGGACTAATCTTATCCTTGGGACAGTGACCTCAATAGTTGGTGTGGGGATTGTTATCAGCAATGGGTCACTGGCTCAGCTCAGATCATTAGAATTTAATATCGGGGACTTGATCGTATTATTTAACGTGGTCATTTGGGGTGTTTATTCCATCCTCGGCAGGATTGCTACTCGTCGCCAATCCAGCCTATCAGCAACAGCTTACTCAACCTGGCTCGCGATACCATTTTTATTATTGGCAACTGCTCTCGAATGGCGTCAGACACCCCCGATATTAACCCTGCAACTAATTATCAGCGCAGTATACATCGGAGTCTTTGCCAGCGTGATCGCCTTCCTGGCATGGAACGAAAGCATCCGCCGGGCTGGTCCGAACCAGGCTATGGCTTTCTACAACATGCTGCCAGTATACGGAATCATCCTTGGCATGCTCTTCCTTGGAGAGGTGCTTACCTGGTCTCACCTGCTTGGTGGAGCGTTGGTAGTAGGGGGTGGCTTGATCGTTGTGCTTGGCAATTCAGTCAGAAAACGTAGACATCTTAATGATGCAAGAACTGAGCACTTGAGGAACAATCTATGAAGATTTTCTCCGCGGATAACTTCGAGCTACCGCTCCCTGAAGGGCATCGTTTCCCACTACAGAAATATACACTCCTCAGAAAAAGAGTACAGGCAGCTGCCTTAGTACCAGCAGAAAATATCCTGGTGCCTGAGGCTAGCACCGATGAGCAGTTACTGCGCGCCCACAACTCTGATTATGTCCAGCGTGTTATCCATGGGAAGTTAAGCGAGAAAGAAATCCGTCGGATCGGATTTCCCTGGTCTATAGGATTGGTGGAACGCTCCAGGCGGTCAGTCGGCGGCACAATCTCAGCTTGCCGCGCGGCTTTGGGAGATGGATACGCCGTCAACCTGGCGGGAGGCACCCACCATGCCTACCCAGATCACGGTGAGGGCTATTGCGTATTTAACGATAGCGCTGTCGCCGCGCGAGCCATGCAAGCAGAAGACCGCGCCCTGCGCATTGTCATCCTCGATTGTGACGTACACCAGGGCAACGGCACCGCAGCTATCTTTCAAGACGACTCAACTGTGTTCACTTTCTCGATCCACGGCGCTAAGAACTTTCCCTTCCACAAGGAGGCCTCCGATTTGGACATCGCCTTGCCCGATGAGACCACGGATAAGGATTACCTGGAGGCTCTAAAGGGGGGAGTCCAACACATATTAGAGTCCTTCAGGGCTGACCTGGTGATCTATCTGGCCGGAGCCGATCCTTTTGAGAGCGACCAGCTTGGCCGCCTCAGCTTAAGTAAAGCCGGCCTGGCAGCCCGTGACCGTTTGGTTTTCGACCAATGCCATCGAGCCGGATTGCCCGTAGCAGTGGTAATGTCTGGGGGATACGCCCGCAAAGTCGAAGACACTGTCGATATCCATTTTCAAACCGTCCAAATTGCTGAGGAGATGAGCCAACAATGACCGCTAACATGGATAAACTTAGCCAATATATCAGTGATTTATTTGCCCTCCAAGATAAAGCTTTAATTCAAACCCGAGAGAATATTACCAAGGAAGGTTTACCAGCTATCCACATCACCCCAGAAGAAGGGCGTTTCTTGCAATTCCTGGTACGTGCCTGTGGTGCGGAGAAGGCCGTGGAAATCGGCACGCTGGGCGGTTATAGCGGTATCTGGATTGCCAGAGGGCTTCTCCCGGGAGGCAAATTGATCACCTTGGAGATCAAAGAACGCAATGCCCAGGTTGCCCGGGAACATTTCGTTCTTGCGGGTCTCTCCAGCCAGGTGGAGGTCCGAGTGGGAGACGCCCACACAACACTTCGCCAGCTATCCAGTGAAGCTCCGTTCGACTTTGTGTTTATCGACGCCGATAAACCAGGTTACTCCGATTATTTCGATTGGGCGATGGAGAACACGCCTCTCGGTGGGGTGATTGCAACTCACAATGCCTTCGGCTTTGGCGCGATCGTTGATGATGCGGATACAATTATTAACACCCAAGTTATGCGCAGTTTAAACCAGCGAGCAGCACATGACCCACGGCTGATCAGCACTATTTATCCTGCGGGAGATGGGACCCTGGTTTCCGTCAAAATCGCCTAGTGCAGTTGGGCCTTTGCATCGGTGGTTTCCGTTGTCTCCATGCCCAACTGCTTAAAGTGTTGCGCCATTGTTACCAAACTATCGAGTCACTTACGCCGCGCAACACTAGCTAATTGTTTTTCCAGATTCCCTCCTCCAGGACTGGCAGTCCTCACCGCTGCAAGGGATGCTTTCACCCATACATTTGCAGGACTGCCAGTCCTATTCGATAGTTGCAACTTTATCGGTGCTCATACGTAAATCATTATGAATACAAAGTAACTGCTCAGGCTGAGGTGAAAAATCTCGGAAAAAAGAGTGTACGCGGATGAGTAGTTGCAATACAGGTAATTTTTTTGACGAAGGAGATGTTATGACAAACACAAGAGGTCGCCTGCGCCGCTCACGTAGCAATCGGATGGTCTTTGGAGTCTGTGGCGGGCTGGCGGAGTTCTTCGGGATCAGTTCGTTCTGGTTCCGGCTGGCGTTTTTACTCACACTGCTGCCTGGGGGCGTCCCTGGATTACTTCTCTACCTGCTCTTCGCTTTGATCCTCCCAAACGAGTGAACAGCCACAATCAATAAAAGACCATCGACTATGCCGATGGCCTTTTTCGTTATTAGAATCTTGGGATGCTGAACGAACCACAAGGCTAACCCAGTGGGACTTTACCCCAACCTTAATATTTGCTTTTGGAGTTCTCTACAGTCCTACAAAAAACTACCCTTATCTCCCTCCGTTGTTTTCGAGAAATACCCCAATGTGCCGTGATGACGCGCACACCTTACACCCACAAAAATATAAACGTGATAAATTAAAAAATGTTACACAACAAATTAACTACTCGGAATTATAGGCTTCTGCCATAGCAATACGCTTGCTCAGCGCTGGATGAGAGGAGAGGGTGAACTCCACCCAAGGCTCCGGGTCAGCATCCGCCAGGTTCTGGTTGGCCAGGCGGGTCAGGGCGGAAGCGTAGGCTGCGCCATTGCCCGTTTCGCGCAGGGCGTATTCATCGGCTCGCCGCTCCCGCCAGCGAGAAAAGGCATTCCCCAATGGCATGGTCACCAGGCTATAAGCACCGATCACCAGCACGAACAGCGGCAAGGCGGCGATGTCTGCGGGACCCTCAAACCCAAACACTTCCACGCCCCAGTTCAATCCCAATGAAGCCAGGTAAAGCCCTACCAGGGTGATAACGCTCTCGATAAGCATGCCCAGTGGGATGTCCTTATGCACATGGTGGCCCAACTCGTGAGCCAGCACGGTCTCGATCTCATCCGTGGTAAATTCATCGATCAGGGTATCCCCCAGGATGATGCGGCGCGTGTTCCCCAGTCCGGTCAGGGCGGCATTGGCAGCTTTGGTGCGGCGACTCATATCGAACTTGAACACACCTTGCACACGCGTATTGGCTCGCTCGGCCAGGCGCACCAATCGCTCGACCAGCTCGGCGTGTTCTTCCCCCAGGGGCACGAACTTGTAGAATATCGGCATCAGCAGGACAGGCGCTATATTCGCCAAGATAACGCTGAAGAGCAACAAGATTCCGGCCACCCACAGCCACCATAAATCTGGAGATTGGCGCAGTACCGCGTAGATTATTTCTAGGATCAGCCCTCCCAGGATAATCCCAACCCCCAATCCTTTGAGCTGATCTACGACCCAACCTCTGCGGGTTTGGGTAGACATCTCGAAGTGATGCGGCAAAATGAAGCCCGAATAATAGGACATCGGCAAATTGATCAGGTAGTAGATACCCCCGAAGACCAGTGCAAACCCAGCCACCAGCAGCCATTCGTTGCTCGTATAGCTCAGCAAATAATCCTTGAGAGCAGTTGACCACCCAAATACCAGCCAGGTCAGTGCGTACAGTGCGCCGATCATCAGGTCGACCACCATCAGCCGACGCGATATGCGCGCATATCTTTTGGCCTGTATTTGGCGTTCAGGATCTAAAGTTACCTCTGACATGGCGGAAATTATAACACTGGTGTGATCTAATTTCCCTTTATGTAGTGTTCCGTCAAGTGTCATTGTTCAGTAAGAATAGTATATGGACGGAACACTTTAAGCTTTGTCAAGAGTGTATCAAACCGGATATCGAACTAAACTTTCATTCTTGACAAAGCAGTAGGCTGAAACGCGATCATTTAGGAATGATCGTTTGCTCGGCCAATCAGCGAGACCACTTCGGAGGCGGATTCTTCCACAGGTTTGGTGGTCACGTCCACCAGGGGCCAGTCACGGCGACGCTCAAAAACCTGGTAGGCGTATGCGACTTCCTGGCGGATATGCTCTATATCAGCATATCCAAGGGGAGGTGTACCCATATGTTCAACGCGCGCCTTGCGCAACCCTGCCAACCGCTCAGGTTTGACGATCAATCCCACCACGCGGCGGTGCGGAAGTTCAAAAAGCTGTGGAGGCGGCTCAATTCCTAATACAAGCGGCACATTGGCCACTTTCCACCCACGGTAAGCCAGGTATATACTTAACGGTGTTTTGGAAGTTCGAGAGACGCCCACAAGCACAATCTCGGCCTGGTCCAGGTCATCAATATTGCGCCCATCATCGTGGCGTACAGTGTAATCGATAGCGTCAATCCGCAGTAGATAGGCCTGGTCAAAGGCTTGGAATAATCCGGGCTCCGCGCGCGGCTGGACGGCCATTAACTCAGACAAGCGCGCCAGCATGGGACCCATCAGATCAATTGTCGCAACATCGACAGCACGCCCTTCTGTAAACATCACCCGACGCATGTCCTCTGCAACCATTGTATGTACAATAAAACCGCCCGTCTGGGTGGCTTCGTTAATAATATCGATCACTTGACCCGGATGCCGCACGCCACCGTAACGGATGATTTTTACTTTGGAGTTATCGTATTGTGTCAAAGCTGCACGCACAACCCCCTCGGCAGTTTTTCCAGTTCCATCCGACACCGCGTATATATGGAACATATCATACCTCCCTGGCGACCATCAACAGAAAACGGTTAATAAATCTAGCTTCCTCAAATTATGGTGTTCACCAATTGCAACCAGCCACAATTGCTAGCTCAATTATAGCTAATGCAGGAGGAAAGGCAAGCTCTCCATTAAACCCGCGTGAGCTAGAGGTGTTACAATTACTGGCTCAAGGCAAGACAAACAAAGAGATTTCTGAAACCTTGGTTGTTACCGAACGTACCATCAAATTTCACGTCAGTTCTATCCTGGGGAAATTAGGTGCCAGCAACCGCACAGAAGCGGTAAAAATCGCCGCCCAACAAAGACTGGTAAAACTATAGGATCGTATGGCCGTCGAATCAATCCCCCTTACCGAAACCGCCGAAGACGAATTCCAGACCGAAGGAGTGCTCACGATTGCGGGTGGGCATTTCGTGCATGACATATACACCGCTTCTGTTGCACCGCTGCTACCAGTGATCATTGAGAAATTTTCCCTTTCGCTGACTGCAGCTGGTTCGCTCACTGCGTTTTTGCAATTTCCGGCCTTGATCAACCCTTTCATTGGGTATATGGCAGATCGGATCAGCCTGCGATATTTTGTCATCCTAGCTCCTGCAGTTACTGCAACATTAATCAGCAGCATAGGATTTGTTAACAGTTACTTCGGATTAGCGATTCTCTTTTTTATCACTGGCATCAGCGTGGCAGCCTTCCACGCTCCCGCTCCCGCTATGATTGGACGAATTTCCGGCAAGCAAGTAGGAAAAGGGATGAGCTTTTTTATGGCTGCAGGCGAACTGGCGCGCTCTGTCGGCCCAATCCTGGCTGTTTGGGCAGTATCGATGTGGACGCTGGATGGTATTTTCCGTATCGCCGTTTTAGGTTGGGGGGCCTCGTTGATTTTATTCTGGCGATTGCGCAGTGTTGCGGCTCGTCCTGAAAAAAGCGGCAATTTACGCGCCGCGCTTCCCGTCCTGCGCACGGTCTTCCTACCACTATTAATCATCGTTTTCTTCAGGAATTTCCTCAATGTAAGCCTGACAACTTACCTGCCTACTTATATGAAAACTGGAGGATCCAGCCTGTGGGTTGCAGGAATCACACTTGCCATTCTTGAGTTTGCAGGCGTAGCAGGCGCGCTTTCAAGTGGGACACTTAGCGATCGCTTGGGACGCAAGCCGATTCTAGTGGTGGCTAGCGTTGCTGCAGCCATATTTATGCTGCTTTTCTTGAATGCCGAAGGTTGGGTGCTGGTTTTGATATTACTCGCACTGGGTTTCAGCGCGCTCTCTACCCCTCCGGTTCTTATGGCCATCGTTCAAGATCATCTCCCGAACAACCGTGCTGTTGGCAATGGCTTGTTTTTATCAATGAGTTTCCTAATCCGTCCAATATCTATCCTGGCTATTGGATATGTTGGTGATTTGTATGGTTTAAGCACTGCATTTTCCCTCAGCGCTCTTGTCTCACTCTTGGCTATCCCTGCCATCCTGGTATTACCAACCCTCGAAAAGGTAAATACTCCATAACTGGTCAAACCGTGGTTAGAAATTCCGGAAAAATGGTGGGTGCGGGGGATATTTAGCACTCACACACACGATTTATCCATGCTGGCCGCGCTAACCGGGCTTGAGCACTTGCAATTGACCTATTCAGAAGCTTTAAAGGAGGAGTATTTGTGCCACGAGTTTGGTGATCTACACCTGATACTGCCTTAATCCATAATGTCTGGGGGATTGCTCGCCTGTATCAATCTGCGGAAGCTCCTGCTGTTTGCGGAGCGGTTAGATTTAGATCTCTCTTCTGAATATCGCACATAATTGGACGACTCCTGTACCAAAGCCAGGCAGTTTGTGCCAACATGCTGATCGCCATAGCAGCCAAACCAATATATAATCCCGTCATCCGTCCCCAAACAACACCCGCCCATGAAATTATTATGATGCTCACCAGGTAAACTACCACAGCCTCAGTGATGCCACTTGTTCGGCGACCGTAAACGATCGTGCCCTGGTACCAGCTCTGTAAAACAGCAATTGCGGGCAACGCTAAAGCGATCCACATGCTTTGACGGGCCAAGTTAGCTAATTCAGGTTTTAGCGCTGAAACCCAACCGAACCAGAACAATGACAGGGGTGTTAACACCAGTACCAGTAAGCCGGCGGTTGTAGCCCCAGCCAGCAAGTTCGTAAAGCGGCGCAGGCTTGCATAAGAACGGGGCTCATCTAATAATGCCACGACCACTTCGTTGTAAGCCACTCCCAGGCTACGGAACATAAAGATCAATCCGGAAACAATTGGCCATACAGCTAACGACTCCAAGGCACGCGGCATACGACTTAATGTAGCACTACCTATGGGCAGTGCTAACAATGTCAACAGTGAGGTCATCGCTAGAGGTATATAAAAGCTAAAGAATCCCCGCCAGGTAAGTGGTTCCGCCACTGATGGTGCGACTTTGAGTTCATTGCGTATAACTGGACGCGCCACTATACCGATATAAGTCGCTTCGCATATCACGCCAGCTGCCACCGCACTCGTAGCCACGACGACACCCGGAATGCCGCCGATGATATAACCAAACGCCAACACCAACCCATCCGCAGTTAAACGGATTATTGTGCCTATGGTCACCGATTGTGTATGCCCAAAGCGAATTAACACTCCCTGGTTAAAGCGACGGTAGGCAATCGACCAGGTCCAGGGGGTCATGATCATTAAACCAACCCTTGCTGGTTCGATGATGTCTCGCGGAGCGCCGAGTATGCCCTCTACAATGACATAATACAAAGGGGTAAAAGCTATCAGCACATGTAACCCGGTAAGTGTTGCTCCGGATATCATCATAAATCGCCGCACCAGGCGATATGAATCCCAATCCTTACACAACGCGGTTGAAGCAGCCAGCAACATAATCACAGGAGCTTCTATGATCAGAGCAAGCGGAAAAATTATCCCCCCATAAGCCGCAAGGTTGATCTCAGGGTTATCTAAACGGGCAACTACTGCGCTTAACACTGGTAATTCCGCACCCATTAACACCCAGCTAGCAGCCAAGGGCCACCAGGTATCGAAAATGCGGCGCATGGAGAGATTCGATTGGATGACAGCAGTTTCGGCCATTTATCACCCGAATTAGAACGTGAATAATGCGCCCGTAAGTATAGCACCAAATTTAGCAGGTAAAACGATTACTTTAATGGATCTCTGGGGATTTCCGTGCAAAGGTGTAGGGGTGGTTCTTTTTGCAAGCGTACGCACGTAAATAAGACCATGATTTGATCAAACCAACACATTGATTTATGGAGTACAATGGCAGGCTGTTGGTAAACTGCCTTGAATCAAAAACTTCACCACCTGTCACCAATGAAGATCGAATGACCCTGGAGAATTTTATCCAATACCTTCTACAAGGTATGGCCTTGGGACTTCCTGCCGCAGCAACGCCAGGACCGTTCCAGACTTATCTCATCAACCAAACCCTTTCAGGGGGGTGGCGCCGTAGCGCACCTATCGCCTTTGTCCCCCTGGTCAGCGATATTCCAGCCGTTATCGCCA
>DAOVXM010000147.1 GCA_030636125.1 Chloroflexota bacterium
AAATCCTATCGAGCAGTTGACGCCAAATATCTCTACAATCGTTAGACCCGAAGAAAGCCATGAGGGGGAGGTTCATAGTGAATATACTCTTATACCCTTTGTGCGAGTACTGTCAACAGATCTGAATTTTACAGTAGCCTTGGCGTTAATTTCGGTGACGATGACTCAGGTATTTGGAGTGAGGGCCTTAGGTGCAGGTTATTTTCTGAAATTTTTTAATGTTAGCGGGATATTTAAACGACCAATCTTTGGTATTATCGATTTTGGCGTCAGTCTCCTGGAGCTAGTATCAGAAATCTCAAAGATTCTATCGTTTTCCTTCCGTTTATTCGGTAATATATTTGCAGGATCAGTGTTGTTGTTTGTGATTGGAACACTCATTCCTGTATTCGCTCAATCTATTTTCTTGTTGCTAGAATTTTTTGTTGGTATGATCCAGGCCATTGTCTTTGGTATGCTAACAATGGTGTTCATGTCCATGGCGACTGCCGGACATGGGGATCATGGAGAGGAACACGCGTAATTAATCGTGATCAACGGGCGGGAGCGTTGGCAACCAGTGCAATTCGCCCGGGTAAAACCATTTTATATTGAGGCGGTTTTGTCAGAAGGTTTCACCGCCCGGATCAAATCATAGGAGGCTTAGAGAAAACAATGGAAGTTGCAGCAGCAAAACTCATTGGAGCAGGTTTGGCAATGATCGGAACAATAGGTGCTGGTTTGGGAATTGGCGTATTGGTTAATGGCGCTGTTCAGGGTATTGCCCGCAACCCAGATGCAGCAGGTAATGTGCAGACCAACATGATCCTGGGAATTGCCTTTGCCGAAGCAGTGGCTATCTACTGTTTAGTAGTGGCACTCTTGATCTTGTTCGTTGGATAATAAACGGATAACGAAAAAGGAGGCATATCTTGGAAGCATTAGGTCTAAACCTAGGATATCTGTTTGTTCAGATATTCAACTTCTTAATAATATTTGTCGTTCTTAGAGCTTGGGTTTTTAAGCCCATTATAGGACTACTGGAAACACGACGTGAGGCGATCGCACGCGGTCTTGAAGATGCCCGTGTCGCGGCAGAAGCGCGTGCGAACGCTGAGAAGGAAGCGCAAGATATTATTGCCAAGGCACAAGCTGAAGCAAATCAGAAGATCAGCGAGGCTACAGAACGGGCAGAAGAGGCAGCTCGTGAAGTGCATGCTCACGCTGAGGCTGAGGCTGCCAAGGCGCGCGAAGCCGCGCTAGCTGAAGTAGATCAAGAACGCGACCGGATCCTGGCAGATGTGCGTGGACAAGTGGCAACCTTAAGTATGGCGGCCGCTCAAAGGTTAATTGGTGAAGCGTTGGATGAGCAACGCCAGCACGCGCTTATTGAGGAATTTTTCTCCGGTGTAAAAGCCGGAAAAGTTATCGTGCTAGAAGAGGTAACTGGCTTGACAGGAGCATCTGCAGAAGTGACCAGCGCGTTGCCGCTTTCTGCTGAGGAGCAAGATGCGGTAAAAAGCGATGTGCTTGCTAAGCTTGGCGCGCAAGCCTCGGTTGCATTCCGGGTTGACCCCGCTATCCTTGGTGGTTTAGTTGTCCGGGTGGGCGACAAAGTACTGGATGGCTCGGTAGCTGGTCAGTTGGAAACCATGCGGCAGAGTTTGCATTAAATTAGATTAGCGTATTTGTTGTTAATCATCTTTGTAAAGAACCATACGAGGTCCAAGTCCTAAACTTGGGCTGCGTATGGTTTATGTTTTGTTTGGATAGATGATAATTCATGAAGATTGAGTGGACATAGAAAGAGTATTCAACAACCACCTAACAAATGTTAGGGAATAATATAAAGCTATGACTCACCAAGTACGACTTGACAATTTAACTAAGTTCATTCCAGGGAGTGTGAAGGGTACCGCGCCGAATATACCCATTACTGGAATTACGCTGGATTCACGAAAGGTCCAATTAGGTAATTTATTCGTAGCCCTATTAGGTGAAAACACGGATGGACATCGCTACATACCACAGGCGATCGAGCGTGGCGCGGCGGCTGTGGTCGGTTCGAAACCACAGGAAGCATTACCAGTACCATTTATTTTGGTGCAAGATAGCCGGCAGGCATTAGCATATCTATCGGCAGCTTTTTATGATTTTCCGGCGCGTAAATTGACTGTTATTGGTGTTACCGGCACAGATGGGAAAACGACCACCGCCAATTTAATCTTTCAAATATTGTTAGCAGCTGGCTTTCGACCAGGCATGATCTCTACGGTAAACGCGGTAATAGGCGACGAGATCCTGGATACCGGCTTCCACGTTACAACTCCCGAAGCCAACTATGTTCAACAATATCTTGCAGAAATGGTTGCGGCGGGTTTAACTCATATGATACTTGAAGCCACATCCCATGGTCTGGCGCAACACCGGGTAACCGGGTGCGAATTTGATGTGGGTGTGGTGACGAATATCACCCATGAGCATCTTGACTATCACGGCACTTATGAAGCCTATCGGGACGCAAAAGCCCAATTGATCACCAATTTGGCTCAAACATCCCCAAAGTCTCATGGCATTGAAGGATTAGCTGTACTTAATCGAGATGATATTTCCTATAGTTACCTATCGAAACTGGTAGAACCACCCGTTCGCCAGATTTCTTATGGGCTTGAACCTAGCGCAGCTTTCAGGGCTGAGAATATAATCAGTAGTGTGGATGGGTTGTCGTTTATCGCACTTGGGGAAGGGTTTCGAGGCCTGTTCACCAGCAATTTGAAAGGGGAATATAACATCCCTAATTGTTTAGCGGCAATTGCTGCTACAACCTATGGATTAAACATTGGTGTTGAAGCTGCTCAAGCTGGTATAGCTGCCTTAAAATACCTCCCCGGTAGAATGGAACAAGTGGATTTGGGGCAAGATTTTATCGCTATGGTTGACTTTGCTCATACACCCAATGCTTTAAAGCGAGCATTGCTCTCTGCGCGAGAAATTTTACGGGAAAATGATATTATAAATACACAAGGTAGCTCAGGCCGTGTGATTGCGATTTTTGGTTCTGCCGGTTTACGTGATCGTGCCAAACGAATGATGATGGCGGAAAATTCGGCAGAGTTAGCCGATATCACAGTGCTCACAGCTGAGGATCCGCGCACAGAATCCTTGGAGGTAATTTTAAATGAGATGTCTGTGGGAGTTGAAGCGAAGGGAGGTATTGAAGGTCAAACTTATTTCAAGGTCCCTGACCGTGGCGAGGCAATACGATTTGGTATATCCGTGGCACGTCCTGGCGATGTAGTTATCGCCTTAGGTAAAGGTCATGAACAATCAATGTGTTTTGGGGAGACTGAATATTCCTGGGATGATCGAAAAGCCATGCGCGCCGCACTATCCGAGTATTTGAGGATACCCGGTCCAGATATGCCCTTTTTACCCACTCAGGGAAAGGACGTAAGATTCACTTAAAATCTTCTCGAATAGGGTGAAAAACATCGAGAACTTTAGTTTGGACCGAGCCAACCTTAACACTATGTTCTACGTTTCCGGGGATAAGGTATAGGTCACCTGGATGCAGCAAACGAGTCTCTCCAGCTATGGTGAACTCTAATTCACCTTCAATCACGATACCACCTTGTTCATGTGGATGGCTATGATTTGGGAGAATTGCATCTTGTTCGAGGTCAACCATAACAAGCATAATATTATTTCCCCAAAATGAGCGCGCCCAAATACCCTCAAATATCTGTTTAGCTGGTTTGCTTTCTTTATTATAAAAATACAATGCGTTTCCTATCAGAGGAGAATGCGATTAAGTCACATCAACTGACAAACAGGTTAGCGTTTCAACGACGCCAGGTATCGGCTGGATTTTGGTCGATAAAATCATTCCCAAGTGATTTGTGTCCTCAGCCGTGATAATTGCTACCGCATCATAAGGCCCAAAGGTCATATTGGCTTCCGTAACACCTTCAACTCGTCTTAGTTGACGAACTACATCTCGAATGCCACCTGTAGTAGTATTAATTAGAACATAGGCTTTCATAGTTTTTCCTCATTTAATTGTCCAACATGGTTGTAATAGTAGATAGCTGCAATCCATTGCGAAGGGATTGGACGTATAGATTGTTATACTTCACTTCTTCGCAAAAAAATTGCCCAGTAAACCACAGCTACAAAAAATGATCCACCGATGATATTACCGATCGTGACAGGTATGAGATTGGTAGTAATAAAGGAGCTCCAAGTTAATCCAGACAGATCAAGACCAGTGGAAGCGGTATAGGCGGGATCAAAATATTTGATCAATAATCCGATTGGTATAAAGTACATATTTGCAATGCTGTGCTCAAAGCCTGCTGCCACAAAGGCTGCGATTGGGAAGATAATAGCGGCAATTTTGTCAATTGTCGTGCGTGCACTGTAGGTTAACCAAACAGCTAAACAAACTAAAATATTGCATAAAATCCCCAGTACGAGAGCTTGGCCGAATTCATATTGAATTTTGGAGTTGGCGATGTTCAAGGCAGTTTGACCTAAAGCCCCACTCGCAAAGGTATATTGCTTGCTCAGTAGCACCAATATGGCAGTTCCTAGAGCCCCAAAGAAGTTTCCAATATATACGATAACCCAATTTTGAAAAAGAGCTCGACTAGTAACTTTTCTACCAGCCCAAGCCATAATAATCAGGTTATTACCTGTAAATAATTCTGCCCCACCCACGATCACCAGGATCAAGCCTAGGCAAAAAACCAACCCGACAAGCATCTTAGTGACGCCATAAGTTAGAACACCTGCCGCACCTGTGGCTACAGTGGTCGCGAATACTGCTCCAAGGGCAATAAACGCGCCTGCCAATACAGACAGGGCAAACATTTTTAATTTTGGTGTCTCTGCCTTGAGAACTCCTAAGTATTCGGCACGTCTGGCCATCTCTGGAGGAAGCAGGGCATCAATCCGTAATTCAGAAGCCATATAATTTATTTACTCCAATTTATTTGTTTTTATTAGAAGTTGTTTTATAGTCAAGTTTACGATCTTTGCAATCCTATACAAGGGACGAAAATCATGTGCTGGCTAGGTGGAAATCATATTCTTAGCGAGGTATTAAAAAACAAGCGGATGAGCATTAGGCTCACCCGCTTGTTTTTTTTCTGTAATATTTGCTTATTTTTTTACTTGCGACGTTGTCCACCATAGCGACGATCTTTTCGATCTCCGCCACTGCGACCACCTGAGCGGCCTCCACGATCTCGCTGTTGAGCTTCTTCGGCGGTCCAGCCTTCCAAAACAGCTTGCCGGGAGAGTCTGATTTTGCCTTGCGCGTCGATATTGGTCACCATTACGGTGATTTCATCGCCAACACGCGCGATATCTTCAACTTTCTCAATACGCTCGCTGTCTAGTTGGGAGATATGGACCATGCCATCTGTACCAGGGAGGATTTCAACAAAGGCACCAAAATCCGTGGTTCGCACCACCCGGCCTGTATAAATGCGTCCAACGACTGGAGTTTCGGTTAACGCCTCAACCCGTTCAACAGCCATACGTGAGCTCTCACCATCTGCAGATGCTATAAACACAGATCCATCTTCACCGATATCGATCTTCGCGCCGGTCTCATCTTGGATGCTGCGAATTGTCTTTCCACCAGGGCCAATCACATTACCGATCTTTTCGACAGGGATATGGACAACAGTGATACGCGGCGCATGTGGTTTAAGATCAGGACGCGGTGTAGAAATCGTCTCCATCATACTATCCAGGATGGATAGTCGACTGAGGCGAGCTTGTTCTAGTGCCTCAATCATTAATTCGGTGTTTAGCCCGGCAATTTTTATGTCCATCTGCAAGGCAGTAATCCCTTTATCGGTACCCGCGACTTTGAAATCCATATCGCCAAGCATATCTTCCATTCCCAGTATGTCAGTAAGGATTAAGTAGCGATCACCTTCTTTGATCAATCCCATTGCCACGCCAGCTACAGGAGCTTTGATTGGCACACCAGTATCCATCAAAGCCAGTGTAGAACCGCATACAGAAGCCATTGAGGACGAACCATTTGAGGAAAGAACTTCGGAGACTAAGCGCAGCGTATAGGGAAATTCTGCTTCGGTTGGGATAACGGGTCCTAATGCGCGTTCTGCAAGTGCTCCATGGCCGATCTCTCTCCTTGAAGCCCCACGTAGGAACTTCGTTTCACCTGTTGAAAAGGGAGGGAAATTGTAGTGGTGGATATATCGTTTGGAGTCAGAAGGAGTCAAGTTGTCCAATTCCTGGGCTTCGCGTGGAGTACCGAGAGTTGCCAGAGTAAGCACCTGGGTTTCACCACGGGTGAACAGACCAGAACCATGAGCCCTAGGGCTGAAATCTATTTCGCACCATATCGGGCGAATATCTGTATTGCTGCGACCGTCCGGGCGTATACCCCGGTCAAGGATGCGTTTGCGAACAATTTTCTTGAAAGAATCCTCATAAGCATATTTGACTTGCTTTTCAAGATCTTCATCTTCGGATGCAAATTCGTAAATAACTGCTTTCTTTAACTCATCTAAGGCTGCATAGCGCTCTTTCTTGTTGTAGGACTGTTCAAGGATTTGGTTGAGTGGTGCCGTGATTCTATCAAACACGGATGTGTTTAAACTTTCATCACTAGCGAAGGGAGTGTAGTCTCG
>DAOVXM010000114.1 GCA_030636125.1 Chloroflexota bacterium
CGGGCATCGACGTGCTGCTAGGACCCAGCGACGTACAGGTCGCCCAGGGCATCCGCTCGGATGATCTGTATACGGTCTATATGGGACTGCAGAGTATGTATGACTATACGGTGGTTGACGCGGGCAGCTCGATTTCCGAAAACACGGTGACCTTACTCGACTCGGTGGACCGCATCCTGCTGGTCACGACCCCGGACCTGGCTGCGCTGCACGATACCAGCCGCTTTGTCCAGGTCAGCCGTTCTTTAGGTTACCCGGCGGAGAAGATGCTGATCGTGCTGAACCGCGCCGGTATCCCGGGAGGGGTGAAGGCGGGTGATATTGAAACTGCGCTGCACCATGAGGTGTTCGCCCAGATACCGGATGACGGGCCAAACGCTTTACGCAGCTTGAACCGGGGTATCCCCTTGATTTTGAGATACCCGCGCAGTCCAGCCAGCCGGGCGATAAAGTCCTTAGCGAAGAGCCTGGCGGAAATGAGGCTGACTGCACCCGGTGGTATAGGAACCCCTGTCGGAACGTTGGCTGGCGCCCACCAGGAGGCCTTGTTGGCTTCTTCACGCATGGGTTAAAGGCCAGCCATATTTATCTAAGATTATTGCTTAAGGGATCTTTAGAGAGAGAGAAGATGATACAGCATGTCAGCTGAAATAATAACTATCCTTGCAATTGGTTTAGCCGTATTCGTGGCAGGTGGTGTGGCGCTCCTGGGTCTGGCGAATGTTTTCGCATCCAGCGATGGAGTCAGTGAACGCCTGGATACCTATGCGCTCATCCCTGAAGAGACCGTGCGCAGAACGAGGGATCGCAGGCGCGCTGGCATGCTCAGGCTGCGTTTGCGAATGAATTCCCTGTTCTCCGGTTTTTCCTCAGAGCAACTGCATATGCGGCTGCTGAGCGCAAACTGGCCGATCACCGAAATGGAATTCTTCCTGATCCGGGTGGGGGGCATGTTGCTCGGCCTTGGGTTGGGCTGGTTGTTCTTCCAATCATTTCTGGCGGGCGTTGGGATCGCCATCCTGGCATTTCTGGTTCCGGATATGTACCTGCGCAGGAGCGTGCGCAAGCGCCGGAGTAAGTTTGCGAATCAGCTTGTGGATGTGTTGGTGCTGGTCCAGGGAGCGGTACGGGCTGGCTACAGCTTCTTGCAGGCGCTGGATGTGGTGGTAGACGAGATGGCAGCTCCAGCGTCGGAGGAGTTCGGACGGGTCCGGCGCGAGGTGGGTTTAGGTTTGCCCCTGAGCCAGGCCCTGGAAAACCTGCAAGAGCGTATGCAAAACGAAGACCTGCTCCTGGTTGTGACGGCGGTCATCATCAATACCCAGGTGGGCGGCAACCTGGCCACCATGTTGGACGCAGTGACCGTCACCATTCGCGAGCGTGTGCGCTTGTTCGCCGAGATCCGGGCGCTCACTTCGATGCAGCGCTGGTCCGGTTATATCCTCTCGCTGCTGCCCTTTATTGTGGCGGCGGTCCTGTTCATGATGAGCCCGGAGTATATGGGGCGCTTATTTGAACCGGGGATCACGCTGTGTATACCGATTGGCGCGGTAATATTCATCATCCTCGGAAATATTAGTATGCGAATGATTTCTCGAATTGATGTGTGATCTTTATACGACCTGGAACAAGAGCATAAAAGAGAAGGTATTATGGGAACATTTATTATCGCTATAGCAGGTTTTGCTATATTGGGCGTAGGGTTGATCGTGCTGTTTTTAAGCCTGCGCTGGCTTAACGCGGATGAGGTGGCGCCCCGCTTGCAGACCTATGTTGCTGAGGAGGGGAGCCAGGGGCAAAGTGTTGATCCTGCGCTGGCCGTTCAAAACCGCCAGGTATCCGGGTCTTTGATGAGCCGGGTGATATTGCCCATGATAAGGGGGATGAGCGATTTTCTGGGAAGGCTGACGCCGGCCCGCTCGATGGAGGCTGTGCAACACCAATTAACCGTTGCAGGTAACCCGTTAGGATTGGGCGCGCGTGAATTTTACGGCTTGCGCTTTGCTTTCACCATGGTGGGGCTCTTGCTGGCCTTTCTGTTCCTGCGCAGGGGTTTAGACCGCGTGAACGTCCTCCTGGCAATTCTGGTCTTTACACTGGCCTTCTTATTCCCCATGCTTTGGCTGCGCATGACGATGCAACGCCGTCAGAAAGGCATTCAAAAAAGCTTGCCGGATGCGCTTGATATGCTCAGCGTGTGCGCGGATGCCGGGTTGGGTTTTGACCAATCCATGCAAAGGGTCGCCGAACACTGGGGTACTCCCATGGGGAGAGAATTTGGCCGCGTCACAGCGGAGATGGAGATGGGCCTCTCGCGAAAAGATGCCATGCGGAATATGGCGGACCGGCTGGATGTTTCGGAAGTTTCCAGCTTCGTCTCGATCATCCTGCAATCCGAGCAACTGGGCATGAGCATCACCGATACTTTACATGCTCAGGCTGACCAAATGCGGGTGGAACGGCGCTTCCGGGCGCAGGAACTGGCCCGAACCCTGCCGGTCAAAATGTTGATCCCCCTGACTTTCTTGATCTTTCCGGCTATTATGGCGGTTGTCCTTGGCCCGGCGATACCGCAATTATTAGGCCTTTTTGAGAACTTTTAGTGATTGTATTGATTATTGTTAACTACCCAGCCTAAGGCAGGGAGAGCACTTCTCACGCTAGCCTGAGCAGTTACGATTATTGAACCTATTAGAAATTGATGGAGTGGATATGTCTGCTAATACAGCCGAATCTCATCTGAACGATCCCCTTTTCCAGAGCGCGATGAACTATATGCAAAGCGGTGAATGGGAAACTGGCCTGGAAGAGCTGGACCAGGTGGTCGAAAACCACCCGCTCGAGGCGGAGCTGCGCGGGTTGCGTCAAGAGATGCAATTGCGCGCCCATATAGATGAAGACGAGCGAGAAGACCTGGCGCGTGAAAAACGTCAGCGTTTCATGAGCTGGGGTGTACGCCTGGTGGTACTTGTGCTGGTTATCGGTCTGGGTTTCTGGGGCGTGAGCACTTATTCGTCCTGGATCCGGGGGCAAATCGTATCCGCAGGCCAGGTACTGGATAATGAAGCGCAGGTTCTCGAGTTAGCCGTTAAATTCAGGAATGCTCAAGACTTATTGCAAGCCGGAAAACCAGGTGAAGCCAAGACACTCCTGGAGGAAGTCGCTGCCGCTAACCCAGGTTATCCTGGACTGGAAGAAGAACTGGCACAGACCGAAATGAAGATCGTGCTTGAAACAAAATATAACGAAGCGATGGGCCTGATCAACCTTAATAATATGTCAGGTGCCCTCGATATCCTGGTGGAGATTGAGGCTGAGGAACCATTTTATAGGGACGTCAGTTTGCGGATTTCAGAGATTAAAAGCCAATCCTTAATCGGAGATATTCTTACCCAGGCTGATAGGGCCTATGAGGCTGAAGAATGGGCTACAGCCGCCTCCAAGTACGAGACCGTGCGAGCTTTGGACCCGAGTTACGAGCCGAATGTGATTGACGAGCGCCTGTTCAACGCTTATATCAACGCCGCGCAGGAAGCGGTTTCTGAGGATACGGAATCCCTGGAGGCGATCAATATCGCTGAAGAGTACTTCCGCAAAGCCCTGGCGCTGCGGCCGCAAAACCCTGAGATTATGTTCAAGCGCCAACTGGTGCGTGAGACGGTGAAAAGCCGCTTGTTCCGCAGTTATGTGAACGCCGCTCAATTAGCGCTGACCGAACAAGCTGATTCGTTGGAGGCCCTGGCGAATGCAGAAACGTATTTCAACAAAGCCCTCGAGCTGCGTCCGGACGATCCGGAGGTAATCACCCAACAGGCGTTGGCGGAGAGCTACCTGCGGGCTCAGGACTATTTCGGCCAAGGTCGCTGGGCAGATGTGATCTCGGAACTTGAGTATGTCTATGCGGAGGACAGAGATTATGCGGCCGGCACCGCCCGCCAGACCCTTTATGAAGCCTATATGGGGCGCGGGAACAGCTTTATGGTGATCGGAGAATATGAAAGTGGACTTGCTGATTTCCAGCAAGCAGCCCTGCTGGCTGAGCAAGATCCGGAATCAAAAGTGCGCTTGTTTGAAGCCCAAATTCACATGGCTGAGGCTCAGGGGGCCGTAGGTAATTATGAGGGTGCTGTGCTTATCTACCGCACTGCGATCGATGATGCAGAATTGGCCGAAGCTGACCTGGAAGAGCGCCAGGATCTGCTTGTTAAGATCGAATCGGCTGAATCATACGCTGACCGGCGCAATTACAGATCATCCTTCAAGCTCTTCCGCGAGGCGGGTCGCAGGGTCCTGTTCCTTTACCCCAGCGTCACGCACGTTGTTCAATCAGGTGACTATCTCACCAGCTTGGCCAGCCGATATCACACAACAGTCGACGCGATCGCCCAGGCGAACGACCTCGATTTCTCAAAGAAGATCACAATTGGCCAGGAGTTGGTCATTCCGGTGCTGAAGCCTTAGCAGGAGCACCTGAGATGATCCTGCCTACAGGATTATAGTAACTGATTGTTTAGATTAGTCTTATTTTTGGAGAGACACTATGTTTACTAATCGTCCCGCGATGAATAATGGTCGTTCAGCCTCCTCAACGACAGGCAAGCTTGATAGCGTACTGACTGTCGAGGCGGCTGGCGGTGTATCCGCGGATGTCTACCATATCCGCGATCGCGTCCAGCGCAAATTGCTTACTGAGACAGAGGGTGAAGTTAATCTCACTCATATACCTCAAATGCGCCAGATGATCGAGACTTTGTTTAACCAGGTGTTGGCCGAGGAGAATTTGCTCTACACGCGCTCCAACCGCGCCATCCTGCTGGAATGGGTTCTGGCAGATATCCTGGGTTATGGTCCGCTCGAGCCGTTGCTGCAAGACCCCAGCATCACGGAAGTGATGGCCAATGGGCATGACAATATTTATATCGAGCGTAATGGTAAGATCACCAAAACCAAGGTGGTTTTTGAGGACGAAGATCATTTAATGCGCATTATCGACCGGATTGTGGCACCCTTAGGCCGGCGGGTTGATGAATCATCACCCATGGTGGATGCGCGCCTGCCATCGGGCTATCGTGTAAACGCTACCATCCCACCACTGTCCCTGGATGGACCCTTGCTCACAATCCGTAAGTTCGCGGCAACGCCATTTACTGCACAAGACCTGATCGCTAACGGTACCCTGACCTCCCGCTTAGCGGCTTTCATAAAAGCTTGTGTTGAGGCGCGTATTAACCTGGTGGTATCAGGTGGTACCGGCTCGGGTAAAACCACGTTATTAAATGTCGCCTCGGCATTCATTCCAGGCAACGAACGGGTTATTACGATCGAAGATACTGCGGAATTGCAGCTTAAACAGGCGCATGTGCTTCGTCTGGAAAAGCGCCCACCGAATGTGGAAGGTAAAGGTGAAGTAGCCATCCGCCAACTGGTGATCAACGCTCTGCGTATGCGTCCAGACCGCATCATCGTAGGTGAGGCACGCGGAGGCGAGGCTTTGGATATGCTCCAAGCGATGAACACCGGTCATGATGGTTCGATGACCACCATCCACTCGAACAGTCCACGGGATACATTACGGCGTATTGAAACGATGGTGTTGATGGCGGGCATGGAGTTGCCACTGAAAGCAATCCGTGAGCAACTTGCCTCGGCGATCGAATTGATCGTCCATATGGAACGCCTGCGCGATGGTACTCGCCGGGTGGTGAAGGTTTCCGAAGTTCAGGGGATGGAAGGTGAAAGTGTGGTCATGCAGGACCTGTTCGTCTTTGAACAGACCGGCATCCAAAATGGCCGGGTGATCGGTGCTCTGAAGTCTACTGGACTGCCGCCGAGGTTCACAGAGAAATTCGAAGTGAACGGTATCGAGCTTCCCGCTAATATTTTCGATACACAGGCGGTTATTTGATCGACTGCTGAGAAGGGGAAAAAAGGCAAAAAGAACCGAAAAAATGGTGTGCGCGGGGGCGTACGCCCTCCACGAACACCATTTTTTAGGGATTTCTCACCGCAGCCTGAGCAGTTACGATTTATATACAATTAGGGGAATACGATAACACTGATTAATTGTTGGAGTGATTAATGATCAGAGTCGCGGTAATCGAAGACCACCGGGTCCTCATCGAAGCGCTGGAGCTGATGTTCAATACTGAGGGGGAGTTCGAGTTCGTAGGCGCGGCAACAACCATTGAAGGTGGCCTTAACATGGTAAAGGAAACAACACCAGATGTCCTGCTGCTAGATGTTGGCTTGCCAGATGGAGATGGTTTAGATCTGGTTCCTGCAATCAATACCAGTAGCCCCTACACCCAAATCGTAGTAATGACCGGTCTTGCAGATGATAACTTGCTCTTGCGGGCTATAGATGTTGGTGTGAGCGGGTTTGTATCGAAAGACTGCTCTTTGGCTGATTTACTCTCGACAGTACGCGAAGTAGCGCAAGGAGAGATCGTAATGCCTTCGCATTTGCTAGTCGAGTTGTTGAGACGAGTACCCCGCAGGCAATCGATCAGCTATATAGATGGTAACCCTTGGGAGGGTTTGACACCGCGAGAATATGAGATTTTAGTGCACCTGGCACAGGGTATGTCAGGAGATGCAATTGCTGTGGAATTACATATCGCTCCATTAACAGTGAGGACCCATATCCGGAATATGATGTCAAAACTGGGGGTACATACTCGCTTAGAGGCTGTTTCGTATGCCTTGAATAATGGATTGATCGAACTATCGACTTGAGCTTGGTTGGCACACCAGGTACCACCGGTGCCCCTGGGGGAGAAAAATTAGGCTGGAATTAGGTAAAATAGCTCCCAAATTGTAGTCAACTACCTCATTTAGACGAGGTACAATACCTCGTTAAGGTCTTGTGAAGAGAACGTTTTTTTTTTAGAATATTTATATACTACCTAACAATATTGTGAGTGTTCGTAAATTACTCGATTTAACAATTTAAGTAACGAACCGGTAATTCTCCGACAAACAGGTGTGCGTGGGGCGCATGCCCCCACGCACACCTGTTTGTCGGCATTCACTCATATTGGCAAAAGAATTGATAATGTGGTGGATTTAACCTAAGGGAAGGGTTTAATGTATGGGGACTTCACGTGTCCTGATTCATTATAAACCGCAACTATATACGGATTTGTTCGCCAGGATTTTCCAGTCCATAGGGTCAGTAGAATTATATGACCCTAACTCACCTGTATTGAAGACTTTTAATGGGAAGGCACCCCCGGAAATTGTGGATGTGGTTGTGTTCTCATTGGATGTAGGCGATCAGCCTGGGTTTAAATCTCTCCCGGAATGGTTTCACTCGGTTAAACTTCTGACCTTTTCTCCAACAGGAGATGTGGGTTACAGGCGGTTGCCGGGTGAAGATAATTGGGAGGAGATCCAGCCTTTTGGCATGGACCAGTTAATCCATGAGATAGTGGGGAGCCAGGCTCTGGTCGAAGATGCTGATTAAGAATTCGTTTCTCGTATATGTTGCTCCTTTGATTCATCAATGGCCGCGGTCAAGTAGGCGCCGAATAGTAAAATCCAACTGATCATATAGATCCAGAACAGCAAGGCGATAATCGCTCCCAAAGAGC
>DAOVXM010000430.1 GCA_030636125.1 Chloroflexota bacterium
ATAACTACCGCCGCCGAATTTTCCTCCCGCATGCAATGTGGTCATTACTACTTCCAAAGCCGATTTCTTCTCTTGCGGATGGATATCTACTGGGATACCGCGACCATTGTCAACGACTGTAACGCTGCTGTCCTCATGGATTATGACTTCGATCAGATCACAAGCTCCTGCCAATGTTTCGTCAATCGAGTTGTCAACCACTTCATATATCAAGTGATGCAAAGCTTTTACATCAGTTCCGCCAACGTACATCCCAGGACGCCTGCGGACAGCTTCCAATCCCTCCAAAACTTGAATATCTTTTGCATCGTATGAAACACTTTTATCATTTCCCATCGACTACAAACCTCCAACATCCTTAAATAATTCTTCTTTCATTGTGAAGAGAATCCACCAGTGTTTTGGATTTTCTAATTTTTGATGGTCGTAACGCTACCGATTTTTACCATGCCTTGCATCCACTGCAATGCATCCCGATAATATACAAAACTGGAGGCCAACAATCCAGTTGTGACGAAGGCATGGCCCAGGATGCCAATCAACAACAACCATGATGCATCGCTCGGCACCAACCATAGAATATCAAGCCCTTTGCTCAGCAGAAATACAGTCAAGATGAATAGGACTGAGGTTGGTAAAGTCTTCCGCATCAATTTTGTACTTACCTTTATCGAGGTAAAGAAACTATTACGATTCAAAACAATTCCGTGGGGTGAGAAAACGATGGGCAGGATCAACCAAAATACAAAACCAGTGTATAGGAATAAGGCACATTGACCATAGGATATGCCGCTCAAAACAACCAGGGAGAGAAGAAAACTTCCTGGAATGGTGATAAAGAGCAGAAACACAGCCCACAACAGCGCAAGAAAAAGCATTTGCAGCGAAGTCCACGGCCATTCATCTAATGCCAGTCGCCAATTTACCTCCCCAGCAATTGCTGCCTGAGCCACGACTTTGAAATACAACGTTCCAAGAATGATCCCCAAAACCGATATCAACACAAAGGCGATAAAAGCGCCTCCGAAGGAATTGATCTCCCATGAGGCTGGAAATCCAAGTGGTGAGTTTACCGGCAGCTGCGATACCATTAGGCTGGTTATTCCGACAGGATATGTCCGCAGAACTGCTAACAAATTGAAATGCTCTGCAATCGCAGACCAGATTTCCTGCAGTGGTTCGATTAATTCAATCATTTCAGAATCTTGCAGGGTGTACACCTTGAAAAGTTGATCTGATATAGAATTGATCAATTCTGTCAATCGAAGACGAGGGCCAACCCAAAGGACCAAATCCAGAGTGATTGGGAACAAGATCAAGAGCATATGATTTGTCGTAGCATCAAAACCCGATCGGATGGCTCCGATCAGGTTGGGTGCTGGTGGCAGCGCTAATTGGTTTTCCCGGTTCATTTATTAAATCCATCAAACATTAATATTTTATCATAGTGAGCTTCCATTTGATTACCTCCTATCTGAACCTTAATTTGGCAAAGTTACACTTTCCCCAACTTGAAAATCGCTAATCATTCAAAAAAGAATTCGATAATACCCCTTGACCGTTTATTCACAAATCGGTAAAATCTATACATTAACCTTTTGCCAAGTAAAGCGAACATACAGCATTGTTTCGCAACGTTTTGACCTCATTCATTTTTAATCCAGGTCAGACGCTCACAGCGCATTTAAGGAGGTGATGCCTGGCATTTATGGCGAATAATCCAACTCCCATTTCTATATTAAATCCGCATATGCGGAATTTACCCATACTTTCTGGAGGAGGAAAGAGGAATGAATAAGAAACTTGTTACGCTATTTTCATTGTTAGTTTTGGCTAGCTTTGTGCTAGCAGCCTGCCAGCCTTCAGCTCCTGAAGTTGAAACTCTCAAAGTCGGGGAGATGCACCCCTTTACTGGCGCGCTAGCTGAGTTTGGAGAACCCGAGCACAATGCAGCGTTGTTGGCTGCCAAACATCTGGAAGAGGCCGGCTACACGATTGAAACCACTTTCGGTGACACCGAGACGTCTGCAATCCCAGCTGTGGAAGCCGCCCGCCGTTTGGTTGAGGTGGAAGGCGTGCAGATCCTCATAGGTGGAGCTGCCAGTGGAGTGACCGTTCCCATCGCCGAATCGGTATCGATTCCGAACCAGGTACCGCAGATCTCCTACGCCTCAACCTCACCACTGCTCACATTCCTGCCGGCAGACCAGGAGGCGGATATGCTGTTCCGCACTTGCCCATCCGATGCCCTGCAGGGGGGGGTCCTGGCCCAGTTTCTCTATGACCAGGGTCTCAGGAATGTAGCTACGATGTATGTCAACAACGCCTACGGGCAAGGACTGAACGACGTCTTCAAGTTGAACTTCGAGGAACTGGGGGGCACAGTATCAGCCGAAGTGCCCCACGACGAGGAAGCCGCACCCAGCTATACGGCAGAGCTGGCGCAGGCGACCGAAGGAGACCCAGAGGCGCTCATCGCAATGAGCTATACTGCTCACGCATCGATATATCTGAAGGAAGCCATCGAGGGCGGTTTCATTGATGAATTCCGCTTCGTGGACGGGACTAAGTCACCAGACGATATACCTGAAGCTGTCGGTGCAGAGGCATTAGAGGGGATGTGCGGCACTGCTCCCGGCGCGGCGGAGACAGACTCACTAGCGACCTTCAACGAAACATACGAGGCTGAATATGGCGCGGTTCCACCAATGCCGTTTATGACCAACACCTACGATGCGGTCGTGGTCGCTGCGCTGGCCGCTTACGAAGCCCAGGTAGCCGGTGAGGAGTTGACTTCTATCGCTGTGCGCGATCACCTGCGCAGCGTCGCTGGCCCGCCAGGCGAGTTGGTCTTTGCGGGAACAGAGGGTTTGACAAAAGCGCTGGAACTCCTGCAAGACGGCAAGGAAGTTGACTACGTAGGGGCTGCCGGTGACGTTGACTTCGATACAAACGGTGATGTCGTGACACCCATCGAAATCTGGTGCTACGAGGGCGGTACGCCAACCATGAAAGAATTGAGGTCACCATAGACCATAAACCCACGCTTTGACCCACAGCGGCCCAGCCATCATTCGATGACAGGGCCGCTTTTTTTGATTTTATTTCCACCCACCTGACACGCTTGTATTGAATTACCTACATCATCCGTGAGACCTGTTTCTCCTCGCCCAGGATACCCTGTGGTCGGCCTAATAATATGCCCACCAGAAGCAAGCCAATCACCAGCAGGCGGATGAAGGGCGCCCGGGCCGCCCAGGTGACCGGGATCACCTGGTCGATCAGCTAACCCGTCCCTGACCAGATGGTCCAGACTACAAAGGCTCCCAGGATGGCTCCCTTGTTGTTGCCGCTGCCCCCCAGGATGAGCATGATCCAGATGATGAAGGTGCCGAATAGGGGGTTGAAGACGCTGGGTCGAATCGCGCGCACATTATGGGCGTAAAGAGCTCCTCCGATGCCCATGATCACCGCCCCAAAGACTA